>DATGVY010000027.1:0-10892 GCA_035299845.1 Streptosporangiaceae bacterium | reverse complement strand
CAACGCGGTGCTGCTCATCGGCGGCGGGCCCGAACAGGTCGAAGCGCGGCCGCCGCTGCCGTCCGCCCAGGAGCAGAACGGGTCGGCCGCCGAAGCCGGCGCGCCAATCGTTACCGGCGTGTACTGCAAGAACGGTCACTTCGACGACCCGGATGCGCGGTATTGCGCGGTGTGCGGCATCTCGATGAATCAGCTGACCCTCGTCCCCCGGCCCGGCCCGCGTCCCCCGCTTGGCGTGCTTGTCCTCGACGAAGGCGCCGTCTTCCAGCTGGACGCCGACTACGTCATCGGCAGGGAGCCGACGCTGGATGCCGCTGTTGCGTCCGGAGAAGCTCGCCCGTTGCGTGTCACTGACAACGCGGGAATCGTGTCCCGAGTCCACGCCCGGATCCAGCTGAACGGCTGGCAGGTCATGGTGACCGATCTCGGCTCGGTCAACGGAACCCGTTTCCGGCTGCCCGATCAGGATGCGGATCAGGCGCTGACACCGAGAGTCCCCGCCGTGCTCCTGCCCGGGAGTCAGGTCGACCTGGGCGGCGGCCGCGGGTTCCGCTACGAGTCACATCGGGGCCGCTGAACCTCCCCGGCGCGCTGCGTCCGGCCTAGCCAGAAGGACTCACTCGATGACCGACCACGACATCCAGCTGCTGCTGTTTGATCTGGCGCTCATCATTGTCCTCGCGCGGCTGCTGGGCGCCGCTGCGAAGCGCGTCGGCCAGCCGCCGGTGCTCGGCGAGATCATCGCCGGGGTGCTGCTCGGGCCGACCCTGTTCCACGGAAAGATCACCGCAGTGCTCTTCCCGGCCACGATGCGGGTGCCGCTGAGCGCGCTGGCCAACCTCGGACTCGTTCTGTTCATGTTTGTCGTCGGCTATGAGGTGGACCTGCGGCTGATCCGCCGGCGCGAGCGCGTTGCCGCCAGCGTCTCGCTCTGCTCGATCATCGTCCCGATGACGCTCGGAATCGGGCTTGGCATTTGGCTCGCTCGCCGCCACCACGTTCATGACGTCGGGACGTTCGTGCTGTTCCTCGGCACCGCGATGTCGGTGACCGCATTCCCCGTGCTGGCCCGCATCCTCACCGACCGCGGCCTGCACCGCACCCGGATTGGCGGACTCGCGCTCGCCAGCGCCGCCATCGATGACGTGCTCGCCTGGTCCCTGCTTGCCGTGGTGGTCGCGCTCGCCGGGGCCGGCAGCCCCCAGCTCCGGCTCGCGCTTGCGCCGATCTACGCGGCCGCGATGCTCCTGCTCGTGCGGCCGCTGCTGCGCAGCCTCGGCGAGGTGTACCAGCGGCAGGGCCGGCTAACCCCGACCGTCCTCGCCGCGGTGCTGGTCGGGCTCTTCCTGTCCTCCTACGCCACCGAGTGGATGGGTCTCAAATTCATCTTCGGCGCTTTCCTGTTCGGCATCGTCATGCCGCGCGAGGGCTTCGCCGCCCTGCGAGAGGAAATCCTCGAGCGCCTGGAGCAGGTGAGCGTCCTCGTTCTGCTTCCTGTTTTCTTCGTGGTGTCGGGGCTGAACGTCGACCTTTCGACGATCGGGCTTTCCGGGCTGGCCGAGCTCGGCCTGATCATGGTCGTCGCCGTGGCCGGGAAGTTCGGCGGCGCCTTCGTCGGCGGACGGCTCTCCGGCGTCCGCGGCCGGCCAGCGGGCGTCCTCGCGGCGCTGATGAACACCCGAGGGCTCACCGAGATCGTGATCCTCTCCGTCGGGCTGCAGCTTCACATCCTGAACAAGTCGCTGTACTCCCTGATGATCGTGATGGCGATTGCCACGACAGCGATGGCCGGGCCGCTGCTGAAGGTCATCTACCCGGATCGCCTCATGCAGCGCGACCTGGCCGAGGCAGACCGGGCCACGCTCGGCAAGGCGGCCGCGCACCGGATCCTGGTGCTGGTCGACCAGCCCGGGACCGCCGCGCCGCTGGTCGACCTCGGCGCCGGCTTGGCCGCCAGCCGGCCCCACAGTGAGCTCGTTCTCTCCCACCTGGTGGCACACCGTCCGGGTCGGCGCCTGGAGGTCGGCGCCGGGCTGGGCGGCGAGCTGCTGCAGATGACCAGCACGATGAGCCAGCTGCAGGCACTGGCCGGGCGGGCCGCGGAACGCGGGGTGCACGCGGTCGTTCAGTCCCGCTTCAGCGAAGACGTCGCCGGTGAGCTGCCAGGCTACGTGGCCGCCGCTGAGCCCGACACGATAGTGGCTGGCTCGAATGGGGTCCCGCGCCCGGAGCTTGGCGCCGACGGGACGACCCAGATCGTGACGGTGCTGCGCGACCCGCCAGACGCCCCGACCGCGGTTGCCGTCCGCTGGGCGCGCGGCGCGCACGGTGATGCCGCGCTTCAGGTCGGCACGCAGCTGGCGGTAGCCTATCGGCTCAACCTCGTGGTCACACCGGGTGGCGGCCGGCGCGCCTCCGTGGCGGCCGACCTGGCTAAGCGGGGGCTCGCGGCGAGCGACGGGCCGACGCCCGCCGGGGCCCTGCTGGTCGCCGCCGCCGAAGATACGGTCGCCACCAAAGACGGCGGGGGCCCGCACCTGGCGGTGCTGGCGGGCAGCAAGGAAGGCAGCGACGACATGGATCAGTGGGTTGAGGCTCTGCAAGGGAGCCCTACGCCGTGAACAGAACCGACTCCGCTCAGGCCGCCGCGCGTAAAGGCATCGCCGACTACCGCTTCATCAAGGTGCTCGGCACCGGCAACCACGGCGTCTTCTATCTCGCGCCCCGCCCCGAACGGCTGCCGGCGGACGCCGAACTCTTGGCGGTGAAGGTGCTCTCGGGCGCCAGCAGCCAGGACACGTTCCGTCGGGCAGTCCGGGAACTGGCGGCGTTCGCCGCGGTCAGCTCGCCGTATCTGGTGACCCTCTACGACGCCGGTCAGGAGGGCGAAGACCTGTACTACTCGATGGAGTACCTGGCCGACGGATCGCTAGCGCACCCGGCCGAGCCGGTGCAGAGGGGCACGGCGCTCACGGCCGTGGCCCACGCGGCCCGGGCCGCGCACGCGCTGCACGAGGCCGGGATCGCGCACAACGACATCAAGCCCGGCAACGTCCTGCTGCACGCGGGCGGCGGAAAGCTGGCCGACCTCGGGCTGAGCCGGCAGCTCACGCCCGGCCTAACCGTCACCGGGCTTGGGTCATCGGCTTCGGTCGAGTACCTGGACCCAGCGCTGATACGCGGCGAAGCCCCGTCGCGGGCGAGCGACGTGTACGCGCTCGGCGTGACGCTGCACCGGGCGCTTACCGGCGAAGGCCTGTACGGGGTTCTGCCCACCGACAACACGATACTTGCGATGCGCCGCGTCATGTCCCGGCCCGCGACTATCGCCGCCCAGCTGGACGAGCCCGCGCGGAAGGTCATCAGCTCGGCGATCAGCGAGGACCGCGGCGAGCGGCCAGCGACCGCGCTTGAGCTCGCCGACCGGATCGAGGCCCTGACCTGAGTGCCGCGTTTCCTGCTGCCTTACCCGTGTGGGTGCGTCAGGTCAACGCTGGCAGTTCCCCCATCCTGGCCGGTAGCGGCCAGATTCACGCCGGTTGAGCGGCCAGGGTCAGGACTGGCCGAAGGCCGTCCCCGCAGGGGAGGTCTTGACGATGGCGGCGGCCGGCGCACTGGGCGAGCGGCCAGCTCGTGGTCCTGCCGCATGGCATGGGTCAGCCCGCTCATCATGGCCAGGAACTCCCAGTCAGGTGGCCTTCCATCGGTCGCATCACGGCCAGCAGATCGCTGCGCACGCTTGCCAGAGCGCGCGGAGCACGCGCGTCATCCCCGCCGCTCTAGCTCCAGGAGCCCCTGCTTGCGCTTCAGGCCGCCGGCATAGCCGGTCAGCTTCCCAGTGCTTCCGATGACCCTGTGGCAGGGGATCAGGATGCACAGCGGATTGCGGCTCACTGCGGCACCGACCTCCTGGGCGTTCGCCTCGCCGCCAAGCCGCCGGGCAAGATCCCCGTAGGTGGTCGTATGCCCGTACGGGATCTGCGCGATCAGCTCCCAGACGCGGAGCTGGAACCCCGTGCCCCGGGCCTCGATCGGCAGGTCGAAGAATGTCCGGGTGCCCGCCAGGTACTCCTCAAGCTGGCTCGCGACGTCCTCGAATCCCCGATCGTTCCGCGAGCCGAACGTGACCGGGTCGGGCATGTGCCAGTGGTGCGGGAAGTACAGTCCGGTCAGATGATCATCGTCCCGCACGATTGTCAGGTCCCCCAGCCGGGTGGAAAGGACCGTGTGCTCTGCCGTCACCGTCTCCGTGTCGGTCATCATCGTCTGCTCCTTCGGTCACATCCTCTGTACCTGGAAGACGTGCGGGCCTAGCGGTTCGTGAGGTCGCTCAGCGCCAATCGGAAATTGCGCGCGTGATCCAGCAGGACCGAGCGCGTTGCTCAGCACGCGCGGCCCGTCGGCCTGTCCCGGACCACCTGGGTGAGCTGGCCGATGCCGGGATGCAACGCGCCCACCCCCACCTGCGGCCCAGTACGAATGCGCAAGTGAGCGTCCCTTCGGCCCGGCCAGGTGACCGGCCTCGCGGACCGCGGCCGAAAAAGCTGGCTCCGGCTATCTCACGTCCCGTCCACTGCGGGCGTCTTCCCGGTGAGAGCACCCGGACCGGGAGCAACTGACAATCCCTTGCAGGAAGGAACGATTTCATGTCGATCGAGGAGAACAAGGCCGTTGTCGCGCGCTGGTTCACCGAGTTCTGGGGCAAGGACTTCAACCCCGTTGTCATCGACGAGCTCGCCGCTCCCGACATCCGCTTCGAATACTCGCTGCACGCGCCGTGCCGCGGGCGCGAGGAAGTCCGCCAGTTCGCCACGAAGTTTCGGGCAGCTTTTCCCGACCTCAACTTCTGGGGGACCGCCGCCCTGATCGCCGACGGCGACTATGTCGTCGGCCAGTGGGAGGGCGGCGGCACGCAGACTGGCGACGCGCTCGACGACATGCCGATCGGCTCCCTGCCGGCCGGCACCGGCAAGACGATGCGCTTCACCGGCACCACGGTCCTGAAGGTCGAGAACGGCCTCATCACCCAGGAAGTCGGCCTTGACGACGGCATCACGGTGCTGCGGCAGCTGGGCCTGATCACCGAGGCCTGACCAGCCCGCGCACCCCGCGGCGCGCGGTCATCCCCGGCCGCGCGGCCGCGACCCTAGCAGGCCGTGGCGGAGCGGAAATGCCCGCCACGGCCTGCCCTCACCTCTCTGTGTTTCACCGAAGGGCATGCCGGGCAGCCCCGGTAACCGCTTGCACGTCGAGAATTGGCCACAGGTGACCTCACGAAATCCAGACTCCGGACGTCTTCATGGGCATGACAGGCAAACAGCCGTTCGAGGCAATCGTCTCCGCGCACGCAGGCACTGTGCTGCGCGTCTGCCGGGCCGTGCTCGGCCCCGCTGACGCTGACGACGCCTGGTCGGAAACGTTCCTGTCCGCGATGAAGGCCTATCCCGGCCTGCCAGCCGACGCCAACGTCGAGGCGTGGCTGGTCACCATCGCCCACCGCAAGGCCATCGATGTCACCCGCGCGGCAGCCCGCCGCGCGATCCCCGTCGCCGAGCCACCCGACACGATAACCGAGCCCTCTGGCCGCCACGACCTGGACGTCGGCGACGATCTCGCTGAGGTCCTCGCCCGGCTGCCGGCCAAGCAGAAACAGGCCATCGCGTATCACTACCTCGCCGGACTGCCCTACGCCGGCGTCGCCGCCATCATCGGTGGCAGCACCGACGCCGCACGGCGCGCAGCCGCTGACGGCATCGCCACCCTCCGGCGCTCTTACACGGGCGCCGCCGCATGGAAAGGAGAGCCCGATGAACACGGACGATCTGTCTCGTGACCTGACGCGGGCCTTCACTGACCCTCCAGGCCACCTGAGCCGCCTGCACGACCGGCTGGCTGCAGCAGCGCAACAGAATGGCATCCTCGATGTCGCCTACCACATCATTGACAGCCCGGTCGGCCCGCTGCTGCTGGCCGCGACCGAGCAAGGCCTGATCCGCGTCGCCTACGCCAGCGAAGACCACGACGCCGTGCTGCAGGCCCTGGCTGACAGGGTCAGCCCGCGCATCCTCAATGCCCCCGGCCGGCTGCACACCACCGCGCGGGAGTTGGACGAGTACTTCGCCGGTCGCCGGCGCAGCTTTGACCTGCCGCTGGACTGGCGGCTGTCGGCCGGTTTCCGGCGCACGGTGCTGAGTCACCTGCCCGAGATCAGCTACGGCCACACCGCCAGCTACGCCGCTGTCGCACAGCTGGCAGGCAGCCCGAGGGCAGTCCGCGCCGTCGGTACGGCCTGCGCGACTAACCCGCTACCGGTCATCGTGCCCTGCCACCGCGTCGTGCGCGCAGACGGCGGAATGGGCGGCTACCTCGGCGGCATCGAGGCCAAGCGCACCCTGCTCACGCTGGAGGCAGCAGCATGACGCCCGCCGCCACAACTCCAGTGACCGGGCCAGTTAATGCATTGCAGGAACGGGTCGATGGCCCGACTGGGCCGTGGTCAACCTGAACAATCCGTCGTCGACCGCGCTGGCGGCGAGTTCCTGCTCTATGCGAAGTGGCCCCGCGCCCAGTCCCGCGCGATTGCGATGGTACCTGCAGAGCCATGCCCACCCAGACAGCCGCCACGTAGTAGATGTTCACCGCTGCTCCCACCAAGTACGTCCTGGCAGGAGCCAGCACTCGGCTCCTGCCAGGAGGATGTCCTCCCGGTAGAAGCCATCAGCCACGGGGGGCGGTTCGGGCGAGAGCCCGCCGGAGCTTCATCCGGCCACATCGCATCGTAGCGGCTGGCCGCAGTGCAGTGAGGCCCCCACTCTCGTGCGTGAGCGGGCGAAGGCTGCGCCCGGCTGCCCGTTCACGACCAGCGTCGACACGGCGGAACTTGCCGTCAACGATCCGGGTCGGTGAGGCCCGCTGGTTCACCCCGCACCTGCCGGTGCACGTGCTCGATGAGCCGCCCGGTTCGGAATATGATCACAGCGAGCGCCCACCAGCGAACGCACGCAACATGATGTCGCGCCCAGGAAGGCTGCTTGGTTGATGATGAGGACCAGGAGCGACGCTACCTTCGGCATCGCAGTTCTGATGGTGGTCGCGGAATGAGTCCTGCGCACGATGAGCTGCCGTACGTCGACGAGCACGCGATCAGGATCGCCGCGTCGCGCGAACTGGTGTGGAGCGCGCTACAGCGCTACGCCGCCACGTCCTTGCGCATCCCCGAAGGCAACCCAATCGCGAGACTGCTCGGCACCGAACCACGCGCCGGCTTCGAAGTCCTGGAGAGCGCGCCGACCCACAGCCTGACGCTCGTCGGGCGTCACCGCTTCTCCCGGTACATGCTCACGTTCGCACTGACCGACGTTGCGGAGGGGGCGACGCAGTTGCGCGCCCAGACCTACGCGCTGTTTCCTGGCGTTCGTGGCCAGGTCTACCGCGCCCTGGTCATCGGCACCCGAGCTCACCTCGTCGCCACCAACCACATACTGCGATCGGTTCGACGGCTGAGCCACCCCGGGCACGCAGGTTGTCCTGTCGCTCCCCGTAGATGACCGACACCGCAGCCCCACCAGATGACTTACACGTGCATCGGCCAGCATCGCGTCACTGCTGATCAGGGTTCCGCAGGACTCTGAAGCTGATTCCTGGCGACGGTTGCTCGCTGCCGGCCGCCGACTGGCCAGGAGCCCGGCGGGATCTACGACTCGACGAGCGTCACAATCGTTTCGGGACGAACCCCGTCGTGCTTCATGGCTTCGGCCGCTTCCTTGGACTCCAGCGCCCGTCGGAAGGTGTCCATGTCGGGCACTTCCACGATCAGCCCGACCCGGTGGGTCTTTTCTGGGTCGATGAACGTGCGCGCCGTCATGCCCATGGGTCCGAAGAACTCTTCCCGCTTCGGTGAGGCAAGCCAGTGGTCGACGTCATCCACCTCGTGGAACACCATCAGTGTTGTCATCGTCGGACCCCCCTCTGTGGCACTGCTCATCTGAGCCGTGCGCCGTGGCCCGATGCTACAACGGTTTCAGTCTCTTGTTTCAGTCTCTTCTTGATGGCCTGCGAGACGGCTTCTATCCGGTGGAGATGGCCGGACGCTCCTCCGGCCGTCGCCACAACTGAGCGGGAGGCGCCGAGAGTCTCAATGGTGCGTGCAAGATGTGTGCCGAGAGCCCTTACAGGCTCGAGGGCTGCCCGGAAGGCTTCTTCCAGGCGCGCGCCTGCGGCTTCTACGGTGTTCCGGCTGTCCAGGACTCGGTCGGCGCCGTCGGCCCACGCGATCAGCTCTTCCGGCGAAGGGGCCAGGTGGAGGCTCAACCGCTCTGTGATCATCGCTAACCGCGGATGTGCAAGCGCGCCGTAGCCTCAGCGTCGCTGTGCCGTGCCTGGCGCGCCGAGGAATCCTTGCGCACGGAACGATCATTCGGGTGCGCTGCGAGTGACCATGCTGGCTTACCATAAGTCCGCTCATAACGGCGGCTCGGCGTGTCAAACAATATGGACATGCCGAACACGCTCCGTGATCAGGGGTAGAAGTCCTGGAGGCGCGCCGGTCTCAGATGTTGTCTCGGCCGTTCGATCATGACCGCCGCAGGAAAATGCCGCTCGGCCGCCGATCTCCATGCCACGGCCAGATCCCGGCCGATCCGTCAGCGCTCCATGACTGCCTGGCGTTTCAAGACCCCTCGTACACGCTCCTGACCTGCGGTGACCCGGCCGCGGCGATCCTGATCGCGGATTCGGCACGATCAGGCTCATGATTGCCGAGCTGGAGCGCGCATGATTTCGAGCACTCAGGTGGCCGGTACGTCGCCAGCCGCGGTTCCGCAGAATAGGCAGCCAGGCCGGGCCGATCCTGACATGTGCCCTACTTTGCGGACTGGTGACGGATAAGGTGGCACCACTGCGAGCCCCCGGTGCGCTGCGAGTTCGCGGCGCGTCGGCGGTGTCCTGCAGTTGCCTCAGGCGCTTGCCGCCTGTGTCCCGGCGGGTGCTTTTCCACGCGGGCCGCGGCGAAGTTGGGTCGGGATGGATCTGAAGGCGGTGGGATCATGAGGCGAGGCGGTGCGCGCCGGTCCCGCGATACGACTGGTGATGACAGCGAGTGAACATGGCGGCGTGTCCGGGCGTCCCCTGAACGGGACCGAGATCCTGGTAGCGGACACTGTTCTGGGGTCGGTCCCGGCAGAGACGCACGTCGACATGACCGACGCCGACGCTGCGGTCACCGAGCTGTACGCTGCCCATTACCGTTCCCTGGTCCGCCTTGCCGTCCTGCTGGTCCATGACACCGCAACCGCAGAGGAAGTCGTGCAGGACTCGTTCGTGGCGATGCATGCCGGCCTGTACCGGCTGCGGGACAACGGGAAGGCACTGTCCTATCTACGGGCGGCCGTCGTCAACAGATCACGCTCCGTATTGCGTCACCGCGTTGTCGTTGACCGAAATGCCTCCAGGCCAGCACCGGACATGCCGAGCGCTGAGCACGGCGCGCTCGCCCTGCTCGAGCGGTCCGCGGTCGTGGCCGCCCTGCGCACACTGCCGGACCGGCAGCGCGAGGCCGTGGTGCTGAGGTACTACGGCGACCTGTCAGAGGCGCAGATCGCAGCCACGATGGGGATCACCCCCGGCGCCGTCAAGAGCCATACATCGCGGGCAATGGCCGCTCTCCGTTCCGTGCTGGAGCGTGAGTCATGAGCCACCCCCGCCCTGAGCCCCGGCAGCGCGATCTGGAAGACGTGCTGCGCCGGGCGCTGCGCACGGCCGCTGACTCCGTCGAGCCCGCAGCCGACGGGCTGGACCGGATCCGATCCCGGATCTGCGCCCGGCGTCCGGTGCCCTCCGGCTGGAACATGGCCGAGCTGGCCGGACCCGCCGGACCCGGCAACCCGGTGCTGCGTAACCTGCTGCCGGTCAGCATTGCTGCGCAGGCTGCCTTCCACGCTGTGGTCCAGCGGTTCCGGCCAGGCCCTGATGGCATCGGCTGGTATCGCTGGCTGCGGCCGGCCGCCGCGCTGGCAACCGGGCTCTTCGTCGTCCTGGCAGGCTCCTGGGCCATCACCGCCCTGCCGCAGGTCTTCGCGCCCTCCGCCAGCAATGGCTCCGCGCCCGGTTCCGATGGCGGACGCGTCCCGGTAGCGAGCAGCTCAGGCCCCGCAGCGCCGCGAACTGGATCACAGATCCCGGTCGCGAGCCCCAGTTACTCCAGCTCGGCAACCTCCCCCACCGGGCATCGTGGCAAGTCCTCACCGAGCGCCAGCCCGCCGTCCGCGAGCCCGACCCCGTCCAGCTTGCCGTCCGCGAGCCCGACCCCGTCCAGCTCGCCGTCCGCCAGCCCGACGCCGTCGGCGAGCTGCACGCCTTCCGCCAGCCCGACCCCGTCGGCGAGCAACTCGCACGGAAACAAGCAGCACTGCCATCGGCACCATCAGAAACAGCAATGATCCACTGGGCGACATGCACGTCATCGGCTGACCCGGGCCTTAGCACAACCGCCGGCCCGGGATCCACGAGATCGAGACCCGCACCGCCCCAGTCCGCGCCTGGTCACCCAAGCCAGCAGCCTCACCATCGTGCGGCAGTTCCCTCACGTAGCTGGCACCAATGGCAGGCAGAGCAGATGACCTTGTGTCCGCGCCCCGTCATTGAGCGCACTAGCCATATCCATCCCCGCACGCGCACTGGCACCGCCGAAAGCTGGACACGCCGACCCGGCCAGGCGGCGGGGCGTGGCTGTCAGCTGAGGTCACCGTCGGCTGGCCGAGGTGCCTGTCGATGCGGCGAGCACCCCGGCCGCCCGGTGGCTAGATCGTCCCTGACCTAGCGCGCCCTGTGCGCCTATGCGGCCACCGTGCGGATGAAACCGACCGGGTCCGGCGCGGGTTAGTCAGGCCGGCCCG
>DATGVY010000026.1:0-2815 GCA_035299845.1 Streptosporangiaceae bacterium | reverse complement strand
CGCCGAACTGGTGGACATCGACATCGACGAGGCGCCCGCGGTCCTCGACGCCGCCGCCGCGACGGCACCCGGCTCGGACCGGCTGTTCGCGACGGGCAACGTCGCGGCCGACTTCACGCTCGGCTACGGCGACGTCGAAACGGCGTTCGCCCGGGCGGCACGGGTCGTGCAGATCGACGTCGAGATCGGCCGGCACAGCGGGGTGCCGCTGGAGCCGCGCACCCTGCTGGCCGATGTCGACCCGCTGACCGGAGCGCTGTCCATCTTCGGCATGACCAAGGTCCCGGTGTTCAACCGGGACGTGCTCGCCTCGCTGCTCGGCATCGACGAGACCCTGATCCACGTGCATGCCGTGGACGCGGGCGGCGGGTTCGGAGTGCGCGGCGAGTTCTACCCAGAGGACTTCCTGGTGCCCTGGCTGGCCCGCACGCTACGGCGACCGGTCAAGTGGGTGGAGGACCGCGCCGAGCACCTGGTCGCGGCGAACCACTCGCGGCAGCAGTCGCACCGCATCGCGGCCGCCTTCGACCCCGAGGGCCGGATTATGGGCCTGCGTGACGAGGTCGTGCACGACAACGGCGCCTACTGCCGCACCCACGGGATCTTGGTACCGGAGCTGACGGTGGCGATGCTGCCCGGTCCGTACCGGATCCCCGCCTACCGCGGCCGGATCCAGGTTGTGCTCACCAACAAGACGCCGTGCGGCACCTATCGGGCGCCCGGCCGATTCGAGGGAACCACGGCGCGGGAGCAACTGCTCGACGTCGCCGCCGACCAACTCGGAGTGGACCGGGTCGAACTGCGGCGGCGTAACCTGCTCGGCCCCGGCGAGCTGCCCTGCCAGCGCCCGATGAGCACTCTCGGCACCGACGTTGTGCTCGACGCCGGGGACTACCCGGCGCTGCTGGCGGCCGCCGTGGCCGAGGCGGCCCGGCTCGGTTATCCGGCCGAGGTGCGGCGGGGCAGGCAGGCGGGCCGGCTGTGCGGGCTCGGTCTCGCCGCGTTCCTGGAGAAAAGCGGGCTGGGCCCGCAGGAGACCGCGGACGTGATGGTCAGCAACACCGGCGCTGTGCATGTGTTTTCCGGCGGGACGTCGCTGGGCCAGGGCATCGAGACGGCACTCGCGCAGATCGCCGCCGATGCCCTGGGCGTCGACCCGGCTGCCGTGAGCGTCGTCAACGGCGACACGGACCTGCAGCCGTTCGGCGGCGGATCCTGGGCGTCCCGGTCCACCGTGGTGGCCGGCAGTGCGGTCCACGCGGCGGCCTCGGCCGTCCGGGTCCGCGCCATGCAGATCGCCGCCCGGGTACTAGAAGCATCCGAGGACGATCTGGTCGAACTCGATCGAGCTGAGGTCGCCCAGGCTGAGGGTAATCGGGCTGAAGACGATCGGCCCAAAGGTGATCGCGTCGGAGGCGGCCGGGCTGAAGACGGCCGGGCTGAAGACGATCGCGCTGAAGACGATCGAGCTGAAAGTTATCGCGCTGAAGACGATCGAGCTGAGCGCAGCGGCGGCTTCCGCGTCCGGGGCGATCCCACGGCAGCGGTGACGCTCGCCGAGGTCGCCCGCGCCACGGCACCCACCAGCCAGTACCTGCTGCCCGGCGAACCGGCCGGGCTGTCCGCGCGCCGCCGCTTCGAGGTGACGCACATGACCTACCCGTACGGCGTGCACGTCACGGTTGTCGAGATCGACCCCGGCACCGGCCAGGTGCAGGTCCTGCGCTACCTGGTGGCCTACGAAGTGGGGCGGGCGATCAACCCGATGATGGTCGAGGGCCAGTTGCGCGGCGGGGCCGCGCAGGGAATCGGCGGGGCGCTGCTTGAGGAGTTCTGCTATGACGAGGCCGGGCAACCGCAATCGGCCACGTTCATGGACTACCGGATGCCGACGGCGGCCGAGGTGCCGCCCATCGACATCCTGGTGGAGCAGCAGGCGCCCTCGCCAGGCAACCCGCTAGGCGTGAAGGGCGCGGGTGAGGGAGGGGTGAGCGCGGCCGGAGCCGCCGTCGCCAGCGCAGTGCGCGATGCGCTCGGCGTAGCAGGCAGCGTTGGCCGACTGCCGCTGACCCCGGCCCGCGTCCAGGCACTCGCCCAGTCCCCCCGGACAGACCACTAACGCGGGAGGCATCACGTGCAACCTGCCCCGATAGGGCAAGCGCCAGCCACACAGCCGGCACCAGCTCCAACCTCGACACTGGCCACAGGCCCGGGCGGCGGCAGCCTGGGCTACGTCAGCAAGACGGACATGGTGGCCGCGCTCATCCGCGAGCTGATCATCACGGGCGAGCTTGCCGCCGGCGAGCAGTTGCGGCAGCGAGACCTGGCCCAGCGATTCCAGGTCAGCCAGACGCCAGTGCGGGAAGCGCTGCGGCGGCTCGAGTCCGAAGGGCTGGTCATCGGCGACACGCACCGCGGGTTCACCGTCGTCGAGCCGGAAGCCGGCCGAATCGAGGAGAACTTCCAGATCCGCGCCGCGCTGGAATCCCTGGGCGCCTCACTGGCTGCCCCCAAGATCGACGCGGCCGGGATCGCCCGCCTGAAGGACCTGAACGAGCAGATGCGCGGGTGCGGGGATGACGACCCGCGCTACGCGGATCTCAACCGGGAGTTTCACTTCACGCTGTATGAGTACGCCCGCAGCCCGCTGCTGCTGTCGCTGATGCGGCTGCTGTGGGCATCGCTGCACGGCGGTCCGAAGGTCGCCCGGACGCACGCCGAATCCGCACGCCAGCACGACGCGATCCTCGAAGCGCTCCACGCCGGGGACGGAGCGGCAGCCGCCGCGGGAACCTATCAGCACATCATGGGCGTG
>DATGVY010000025.1:0-3114 GCA_035299845.1 Streptosporangiaceae bacterium | reverse complement strand
CGGGACGGATGGGATGCCCGGGTGGATCGTTGGCCGTATCGGGTGTTTCTCCGCTTTGGGTGGGGCCGGGATGGGGCCGAGGAGAGTGGAGCTGTTCGCGGCGATCCGCTTCGACTGGCAGCGGAACCAGATGTCGGTCCGGGCGCTGGCCCGCAAGTACGACGTGCACCGGCGGACGGTGCGCCAGGCGATCGCCTCGCCGGTCCCGCCGGATCGTAAGACGCCGGAGCGGGCGGCTGCGGTGATGGATGGGGTCCGGGGCGTGATCGATGAGATGCTGCGCGAGGACCTGGAGGCGCCGCGCAAGCAGCGGCATACCGCCCGGCGGGTCTTCGAGCGGCTATGCGACGAGCACGGCGCGCGGGTGTCGTATTCGTATGTGGCCAAGTACGTGCACCGGCGCCGCGCTGAAATCGCCGCGGAGGACCGTGCCCGCGCTGGGGGGCTGGCGGGATTCGTGCCGCAGGCCAGGGAGCCGGGCGCCGAGGCGCAGGTCGATTTCGGTGACGTGATGGTGTGCCTGGCGGGCGAGCAGGCCCGGTGCTTCATGTTCGCGTTCCGGCTGTCGTGCTCGGGCAAGGCCTGCCACCGGGTGTTCGCCAGCCAGGCGCAGGAGGCGTTCCTGGAGGGGCACGTGGCCGCGTTCGAGGCCATCGGCGGGGTGCCGTCCGGGCATGTCCGTTACGACAACCTGTCCGCGGCGGTGGCCAAGGTGCTGACCGGCCGCAACCGCACCGAGACCGGGCGGTGGCTTTCTTTCCGCGCCTCCTATGGGTTCGAGGCGTTCTACTGCGCGCCGGGCCAGGAAGGCGCCCATGAGAAGGGCGGGGTCGAAGGAGAGATCGGCCGGTTCCGCCGCCGCTGGTTCGTCCCGGTCCCGCAGGCCGCCTCACTGGCGGAGCTGAACGCCCGGCTGGCGGCGGCCGATGCCGCCGAGGACGCCCGCCACATCGAGCACCGGGCCGCCACGGTCGGCGAGGACTTCGCCGCCGAGGCGCCGTTCCTGCTGCCGCTGCCATCCGAGCGGTTCGACACCGCGGCCACGCTGTGGCCGCGAGTAGACCGGTATGCGCGGATCGCCGTCGGCAAGTGCCGGTACTCGGTGCCGGCGTCCCTGATTGATGCCCGGGTCCGGGTACGGCTGTCGGCCAGCCAGCTGGAGGTCTTCGACGGGTCGAGGCTGGCCGCCGTGCATCCGCGGCTGATCGCCGCCGGGGCCGAGCACCTGGAGCTGGATCACTACCTGGAGATCTTGTCCCGCAAGCCGGGCGCGCTGCCCGGCGCGGCCGCGCTGGCCCAGGCCCGCGCCAGCGGCGCGTTCACCGCCGCCCACCAGGGGTTCTGGGACCGGGCGCGGGCCCGGCTCGGCGACAGCGCGGGCACCAGGGCCCTGATCGAGGTGCTGCTGCTGCACCGGCGGATGCCCGCATCGCAGGTCACCGCCGGGATCCGCGCGGCGCTGGAGGCAGGCAGCTGCTCGCCGGACGTGGTCGCGATCGAGGCCCGCAAGCACGCCGGCCTGGCCAGTCCCGGCCAGGCCGGCGATAGCCCCTGGCCGGCGCTGCGCCCGCGGCCGTCGCGGGCGGCGGTGGTCACCTTGCCGCGCCGCGAGGCACGGCTGCCGGCCGACCAGCGCCCGGCCCCGTCGGTGGCTGCCTACGACCAGCTGCTCGCCGTCCCGCCCGCCACCAGCACGGGGAGCGCGTGATGGCCCGCGCCGCCGCCCGTGACGAGCTGACCGACACCGCCGCCGACGCGGCGATCGAGCAAGCCTGCCGGATCCTGCGGCTGCCGACCATCCGGGAACGGCACGACGAGATCGCCGCCGCGGCGTCCCGCCAGCAGGCCAGCTACAAGAGCTTCCTGGTCGAGCTGCTGTCGGTCGAATGCGACGACCGCGAGGCCCGCCGCAAGGCCCGCCTGGTCCGTGACGCCGGCTTCCCGCGGCCCAAGCGGATCGAGGACTTCGACTTTGACGCCAACCCTGGCGTTCCCGCCGCGCTGATCCACACCCTCGCCCGCTCCGCCTGGGTCGCCGCCGGGCAGCCCGCCTGCCTGATCGGCGACTCGGGCACCGGCAAGTCCCACCTGCTGATCGCCCTGGGCACCGCCGCCGCCGAGAACGGCTACCGGGTGCGCTACGTCACCGCCGCCGCGCTGGTCAACGAGCTGGTCGAGGCCGCCGACGACAAAACCCTCTCGCGCACCATCGCCCGCTACGGCCGCGTCGATCTGCTCTGCCTGGACGAACTGGGCTACCTCGAGCTCGACCGCCGCGGCGCCGAGCTGCTGTTCCAGGTATTCACCGAGCGGGAGGAACGCGCCTCCATCGCGATCGCCTCCAACGCCGCCTTCAGCGAATGGACCCGGACCTTCACCGACCCCAGACTCTGCGCCGCCATCGTCGACCGGCTCACCTTCGACGCGCACATCATCCAGACCGGCAGCGACTCCTACCGGCTGCGCACCACCAAGACCCGCCGCCGCAACGGCGGAACCTGAAACCCCGCGCACCGACGGAGGTGCCGTCAGTGAGCCACCCGCCCAGCGGCTACCAGATCGCCGAGATCACCCTCGACCCCGGCCGCACCCGCGACATCACCCACCTGCTCATCGATGTCCACTCCGCCCTCGACCACCTCTACCTCGACGGCACCGCACCCCACATCACCGCCCCCGCCGAGGACTACCTGCGCGAATCCGGCAGCGACTACACCCTGCCCGCCATGATCGACGCCCTCGGCAGCCTCATCAACCAGCTCACCTGGGCAATGCGCGACGCCGTCCTGCACACCGCCCCGCCCCGCAGAAGCCCGGCAGGACCTGTCCAGTTCTGACCCGAACCAGCCGCCAGCACCGCCGGGAACCAGGTGGGGCCAAATCAGAGGAGAACTTCCCGCCTCACACCGCACACGGTGGGCCCAGATCAGAAGAGAACACCGGGGCCACTTGGGGTTGACACAGCCAGTACGCCGGTGGCGTTCGAGGCCGCCTACGGGTGGGGGTGGCTGGTGGAGCTGCTGGAGGACTACGGCTTCGAGCCGCACCTGGTACACCCGCTGCAGTGCAAGGCGATCGCTTCAGCACGGCTGAAGAACGACAAGGTCGACGCGG
>DATGVY010000024.1:0-2750 GCA_035299845.1 Streptosporangiaceae bacterium | reverse complement strand
TCCGCCGCCGTCACCGCCGTCTTCGTGGCCCTGCTCGGCTGGCTGCTCGCCGAAACCCGCGACGGCAGCGTCCTGGGCCTGGCCGAGCGGCTGACGTCATCGATCCAGACCTGCTGGCCGTTCATCATCGCCGTCGCCCTGCGCCGCACCCGGCGCCCCCGTCCCGGCCTGGCCATCGGCGGGAGCGGCGGGGTGAAGGACGGGGCCACCGCGCGGGCCAGGGCCCGCGGCCGCAGGCAGGACCGGTGATGGCAGCCCGCCTGGAGGCGCCGCGGGCGGGCGTCCGGGGCGTGCACTCCACGTGCACCAGTGCCCGGCAAAGTAGGGTTCCGAACGGGCAGCCACGGTTGCGGGACAGTGCGGGGCTCGCTACGCCCGGACCTTCATTGCCGCTGGTCAGAGCACGCAAGAGTGCAAGCAATCTGCCATGTAGCCGCAGACTCAATGAGGCCGCACATTTGACGAACGGCACAAGTTCGCCAGACCGCAGTTCAGTCCAACTCCTGCTGAATCCTTCTTCGCCGTGTGGGACATACGTGGGATGGGACGTACTCGTCGATCGAGCCTAGGGGCGTCACCGCAGGTCACGAAGGGCGACCTCACCTGAGGCGCGCTGGTCTGTAAAACCGTCGGCTCAGTCGCGTGAATCAGCAGATGATGCGAGCCGACCGGCTGTGATCCGGCCAGCCGGGCGGCTTCGCTCAGGCTCGTATCCGCGGCCGACGTGATGCGCAGCTCCGACTCGCCCGGCTCGGCCGCCTCGCCAGGGCGCCCGTGGAGCGGCGGCGCAGCCGGCGACGGCCCCGGCCGGCCATGGTCGGGGCCGCCGACAAGTACACCCTGGACCTGGCCGCGCAGCAGATGATCGCGCAGCACCCGGTCACCGGCTACTTCCCGGCCGGCCCGTCGTTCCTCATCTGCGCGGCATACGCGGCCGCGCGATCGCCACCGCGGCGATCCTGATCACCCGCCGGGACGCCTGAGGCGCCACGGCCGTTGAAAGCCGCCGCAGCCCGGCCAAGCGGGTGATGGCCGCCCTTGTGGGGCGGCCATCACCGCGCGGGTCTGCCTCGGCCCTGGCCTGCGACCACCCCGAGCCACCGCCAGTGGCCTGAGTTATGCGGACCGGGAACGCAACGCCATAGGGGGCAGCGTGGCGCGATACTTGCCCTCCCATGTGACATCTGTGAAGTGATGCGCAGGTGATCCTTGGCGGGCGGTCGAAGGGCTGGCAAGTTGGTCTTGAGGCGGAACTCGGGCAACACTGTATTCGCAGCGTGGACGGCGGCTCGCGGACGAAGATGGCTGACCGCCCGCCGGGGGTCTGCAATGTCTCTGGTTCAGCCGCGCTGTCCGAAATATCTGCGCCGTACAGGCCGGCCCCCGATCTGAGCCACCTTACCCAGAGCCGCCTGCCTGCATCTGCGGCCAGTATCGAGAGGACGACAGCGTGTCGATTCAGACACTTCCCGCGCCGCGCAACCCGGCGCTGCTCCGGCACGCGCAGCAGCGAGCACTAAGCGCCGAGAACCGGATCGCCGACGCGATCACCCGGTTCGCCGGTTCCATGCCGTTCGTATACGTCCACGTACTCTGGTTCACCGCGTGGATCGGCCTGGGGGTTGAGCGATACCCCTTCGGGCTGCTCACGATGATCGTTTCGCTCGAGGCTATCTTCTTGTCAACGTTCGTGATGATCAGCCAGAACCGGGCGGACGACAAACGCCAGGTCCTGGCCGACCACGAGTGGCAGAAGGTCCAGGCGGAGGAGCAGCAGAACGAGCAACTGCTCGGCATCGTCAACCAGATCCTCGCGCTGACCGAGGCCATCCACGCAACGACCTCAGCGCCGCCGGCCGCAGGCCCCCGCTGACCCAGGCGCGGCGATCCAGGACTTCGGCCCGGGGGGGCTGCCCAGTCCCTAGCCTTGTCCTCCCCGGCGGCGATTGGCAGCCCTGCCACCGGTGGAAGCTCGCCCAGCCAGTGGCCGCTGCCATTCTGGCGAGGCCACGATCAGATTTCGCTCCGTCGAGCAAGTGCTGCGCAATAGGCAACACCCGGCAAGGAGGCGCAGAGATGGCGACCGGGCCGAGCTACGTGCCCGGGGGAGCAAGGCTTCGGCCGGCCGCCCGCGTCAAGATCACATGTGGCCTGGGCTCGGCGGCTGGCGGCTACTGTTTACTTGTTTACGTATGGTCGCTGGTTGGGGGAACCCGGCCGGACTGGGACCGGTCAGTCTCCGCGCGGACCGCCAGCGCCTGCTGGGGAGCGTGGCGGAAATGTTTGAGCGGTTTACCGACCGGGCGCGGCGGGTTGTGGTCCTGGCTCAGGAAGAGGCCAGGATGCTCAACCACAACTACATCGGCACCGAGCACATCCTGCTCGGCCTCATCCACGAGGGCGAGGGCGTCGCCGCCAAGGCGCTTGAGTCGCTGGGAATCAGCCTGGAGGCGGTCCGCCAGCAGGTCGAGGCGATCATCGGCCAGGGCCAGCAGGCTCCGTCCGGGCACATCCCGTTCACGCCGCGGGCGAAGAAGGTGCTTGACCTGTCGCTACGCGAGGCGCTGCAGCTTGGCCATAACTTCATCGGCACCGAGCACATCCTGCTCGGGCTGATCCGCGAGGGCGAGGGCGTCGCTGCGCAGGTGCTCATCCGGCTCGGAGCGGATCTTAACCGGGTCCGCCAGCAGGTGATCCAGCTGCTGCACGGCTCCGGTGGCGAGGAGCCGGTGACCGCAAATGCGACGTCG
>DATGVY010000023.1:0-12602 GCA_035299845.1 Streptosporangiaceae bacterium | reverse complement strand
CGGTCGCAGGCGGGCGGTCGCAGGCGGGCGGTCGCAGGCGGGGCTGAAGCGGGCCTTGCGGGGAATCGTGCCTGGTCAGGTCTAGGGCGTGGTCAGCCGCAGCTTGGTCATGCTGATGTCCTCAAGCAGCTTGATCGGCAGCATCTCCCCGCCACTGTCGCCGTACTGGGCCCTGGCGCGCCGGTAGATCTGCTCGACGACGGCGCTGACCTCGACCGGCACGCCCGTCTCCCGCGCGAGGTCGACCGCGAGGCCGAGATCCTTGCAGGCCAGCGCGAGCGCGAACGACTCGTCGTAGTCGCCGTCCTGCAGCACGGACAGCACGTCACGTTCGAGGAAGTTGCTGGCCGCGGGGCTTGCCAGCAGGCAGCGCCGCAGGGTGGCCAGGTCAACGCCCGCCTTCGTGCCGACGGTGAGAACTTCCGCCGTCGCGGTCAGCTGCGCGAACCAGAGCAAGTTGATCATGAGCTTGATGGTGTAGCCCGCGCCGTGGCCGCCGACGTGCAGGATGCGCTCCGGGTCACCCATCGCCGTCAGCACCGGCAGCACCTTCAGGAAGGTCTGCTGGTCGCCGCCGGCAAAGATCTGCAGCGTGCCTGCCCGTGCGCCGCTGGCCATCCCGCTGACCGGGGCGTCAAGTACCTCGATGCCGCGCGGCCCGGCAACTGCCCGCACCCGGTCCGCGACGGCGGGGACGCTGGTGGACATGTCAACCCAGACCGCGCCGGGAGGCAGCGCGTCGAGCAGCCCGTCCGGGCCGAGCAGGACCTGTTCCACCTGGCCCGGCGTGGGCAGCATGGTGATGGCCACGTCCCGGCCAGCCGCGGCGTCGCGCGGCGACGCCGCCCATGCGGCGCCGCCGGCCACCAGCCCGGCCGCGGCGTCGCGCCGCAGGTCGTGGACCACCAGGTCGTGACCGGCAGCCAGGATGTTCCGGCTCATCGGCTCGCCCATGTGGCCGAGGCCAACGAAACCCACCTTCATGGTCGCTCCAGGGTCCGGGGAGAGGGCGGCATGTCCGCGATCGGGCTTGTTCCGCGGCGCGATAGGCGCCTAGGCCAGTCCGCGGAGTGAGTCATGTCGCGGGCCGGTACAGGGTCGGGCCCGATCAGGTCTGGCCAGATCAGGCCGCGGGCGGGTCACGCGTCCAGAGTGCGCGGCAGCAGGAGTGTCTGTCTATAGCCGGGCTCAGCCCGGCCCGCTCAGCGCATCGACCAGCGGGCGACCGCGGCCTCGTCGATCTCCGCGCCAAGGCCGGGCGCCGCGGGCACGCCGAGGTAGCCTGCCGCGTCGATGAACACCGGCTGGGCCAGGAAGAAGTCGCGCCGCTGGGCGGTCCATCCGGGCGGGTCATGCGGGAATTCCAGGTACGGCCCGCCACCCACGCCGGCGGTGACGTGCAGGTTCGCCAGCAGGCCGAGCCCGTTGGTCCAGGTGTGCGGGGTGAACCAGCGATTGCGGAGCCGGCAGATCTCGGCGACGGTCCTGGCGCGGAGCATGCCCACCGAGAGCACGACATCGGGCTGGAGCACGTCAAGCGCCCCCGCCGCGAGCGCGTCGAGCAACTCTGCCTGGGTGCGCGCCATCTCGCCGCCCGCGACCCTGATCCCGGTCTGCTCCCTGAGTGCCCGCATGCCGTCGAGATCGGCCCCTGGCAGCGGTTCCTCCAGCCACAGCACGTCGAGCTCTCGCAATTCGGTGGCGAGCCTGCGGACGGCCGGGAGGTCGAGCGGGACGGAAATGTCACCGGCCATCCGCCACCACTGGTTGAGATCTACCATGATCACGAAATCGCTGCCGACGGCATCCCGGGTGGCGCGCACCGCCGCCAGCCCGGACGCCGTGTCCGCCCGGCTGATCCGGATCTTCACTGCCCGGAAGCCGGCTTCCTTCGCCGCCACCGCCGAGTCCGCCCGCTCGGCCGGGCTGCTGGCCTCGCCGAAAGAGGCGTATGCGGGTATGCGATCGAGTGCCCCGCCGAACAGGGCGGACACCGGCTGTCCTGATGCCTTGCCGATGATGTCCCAGAGCGCGGCCTCCAGCGGCCAGTACCGGCCGGCGTGGAAGCTGATCGTCTCGATCACCCTGACGTGATTGACGATCCGGCGGGGGTCCCGGCCGAGGAACAGGTCCTGGAACGCGCCGAAGCCGTCCATGGTGTCGCCCGAGCCGTACCCGGTGATCCCCTCGTCGGTCTCGACCCGGACCAGGGTGGCGTCGAAATGGCGGCGCGGCACCGGGTCCCAGGCGGCGCGAAACGGCGGGTCGAGCGGCAGCCGCATCCGGTCGAGCCGGATGGCGGTGATTTTCACCGCGTGCCGGGCGGAGTGCTTGAGGCGATCGGGGTGCCCGGCTCGGCCGAGGCGGCCGGGGTGCCCGGCTCGGCCGAGGTGCCCGGCTCAGCTGAGGCGGCCGGGGTGCCCGGCGGGGTCCCCGGGGCGGCCGTGTAGTAGGGGTTGACCGGGAACTCGCGCGCGGCCAGCACGTCGGCGACGGCGGGCGCGCCGGCCACGCCGGCCCGCAGGGCCTCCCTGGTCGCCGTGCGGTTGTTGCGGTAGACCAGCTCGGCGTCCCGCGCGGCGGGATTCACCCAGACGGCGGCGATGAGCAGCAGTTCGTCGGCATCGGCCGCGCTGATGATCGAATCGGCCACCGCATCGGCGACGCCGCCGGCCACGCCGGCCTGCGCCGCTCCCCAGGTAAGGACGCCATGCGCGTCACTGGCGATGGACGCCTTGTTGACGAACAGCGTCATCGGCTTGACCGGAAGGCTCGGGCGCACCACCGCGACGAACGGCGTATGGCCGGCCCGCGGGGTGGCCAGTGCCGTCGCCCAGGCCACGCCCACGGGCCCGTCCCGATGGCCGAGCACGGTGTTGACGTGCGCCGCCTCGGCGCCCTCGCCGATGAAGCTCTCGCCAATGAGGATCCGGGATGCCTCGTTCTGCATGACGATGAGGCTATCCGCCTCGGCATCCGGGCAGGTAGCCGTTGCGGGGTCACCGTCGTCCTAGCAGCCGTTCGTCGAACGGGAAGGCGCTCAGCAGCTCGGCTCCGTGGGCCGTGAGGAGTACCTGGTCTTCGAGTTTCACGCCGAATGGCCCGCCGACGGCGCCCGCATAGCATTCGAGGCAGACCGCCATATTCTCGCTGAAGAACTCATCGGCCGCGTTCTCGGCCTGGCCTGTGTAGTAGATGATCGGCCCTTCGTCCTCAAGCCCGGCGCCGTGTACCAGCGCGGGATAACGCTGGCGCTGGTACTTCTCCGGAAGTGCCGGCGAGACGATCCTGGCGAACTCGTCATGTGACATGCCCGGCCGGATCGTCTCCCGCATCGCGACCAGGAAATGGTGCGCGACCTGGTAGACCTCGACCTGCTCCCGGGTCGGCTGCCCGTCCCCGCACAGGAACGTCCGCGAGAAGTCGATGAGGTACCCCTCGTACCCGACTGCGTCGGTGTCCACCCCGACAAGATCGCCGTCCTCAAGGACCTTGGCGCGTGCCTCGGAACCCCACGGGTTCGTGTTCTGTCCCGAGGAGACCAGCCGGGTGAACAGCGCTTCGCCGCGACGACGCAGCAGCGCGTCCGAGAGCACGGCGTACAGCTCGTACTCGCGTATCCCCGGGCGGATAGCGGCCGCGAAGTCGGCCATCATCGCATCCCCGATCGCGCCGTTGATCCGCAGCAGCTTGACCTCCTCCGGGGTCTTGATCTCGCGGGCACCGTCGCTGACCGGGCCGGCGTCGGCTATGCGGAGGCCAGCCCGCTGCAACGCCAGCAGCGCGAGGGCATCCACCCGGTCGACAGCGACCGGCTCGCCAGCGACACCGAGCTCACGCAGGACATCAAGCACCCCAGCGACGGCTTCATCCACCCGCCGCTCCCTGCGCCCGCCGGTGAACTGCCAATAGCCCGCCCTGCGGACGTCCCGGACGATCCTGGCGGAGTAACCCACCGCAAAGTTGTACTCAAACAGCACCGGTTCGCCGCTGGCGGGGACGACGCAATAGCGGGCAGTGATCCCGGTGGAGTAGACGTCCATCACCGCCGTGCCGGTCGTATAGCGGATGTTCGCAGGGTGAAAGAGGAGGCAGACGGCAACGTCACGGGCTCGCATCGCCTCCTGGAAGCGGCTAAGGCGCTCGGACCGCAACCGCTGGTAGTCGACGCCGTCCCCGTCCTGCCAGGTCGGGGCGCTCATCGGTGCTCGCCGCCATCGAGTGGCAGCGCCAGCTCGCCGCCTGCGATGAGCTGCACGACAGGCTCCAGGTCGGCCGGCAGTGTATCGCCCGCGCCGGTGAACGGCACCAGCTCCCTGATCATCCGGTAGGCACGCCGGGTCCCCCGGCCCAGCTGACCCGCCTCCCTGAGGTCGACTGCCTGGGCCGCCACGACCAGCTCGATCGCCACCACCCGGACGCTGAGCTCGATCATGTCCGCCAGCCGCCGCGCGGACAGCGGCGCCATTGTCGTGCGATCCTCGATTCCCTCTGCCTTGCAGGTGCTCGCCAGCTCGTAGGAGACCGGAGGGGCCAGGGTGCGCGCCTCCACCGTGAGGGCCTGCCCGGCGACGGCCAGCTCGGCCAGCGCATCGTCCGCTGACCGTGGATCGGCCGCCAAGCCAGCGGCCAGCCCGGAACTCGGGCGTTGCAGCAGCTTGACGGCCCGCTCGTTCGCGCTCGTCACGACCGGGGCCAGCGCGATACGGACGAAATCCAGCGCGGCGGCTACCGGGCCGATGTCAAAATTCCCGACCGATATGATGCGGCGCTCATCCAGCACGACGACCGGATTGCCCTGCGAGGAGTTGAGTTCCAGCCCTAGCACGGCGCGGGCGTAGCCGGCCGTGTCCCTGGCGGCGCCGTGGATCTGCGGGATGCACCGGAAGGTCAGCGGATCCTGCAGATTGCGCGCCGCTCCTGGCGCCCACAGGTCACTGCCGCCCAGCAGGCATCGCAGCCGTGCCAGCGTCGCCTGCAGCCCAGGAAACGGCCGGGTCTCACCAACGATCGGGTGCAGGCTGGTCAGGTTCGCCCTGAACGCCTCCAGGTCCAGCGCGGCGGCGACGTCGAGAACTGACATCAGCTGCCCGGAATCGGCGATGGCCAGGCAGGCCCATGCCGTCGCGAATGCGTTGCTGTTGATCAGCGACAGCCCCTCGCCCTCGGCCAACGGGAAGCCGCTGCGCTCAAGAATGCCGTGCGCGAGGTCGCTGAGGGGGCCAAGATCAGCCTGGCCGACCGAGCCGAGCCTGCGAACCCGCGGCACGAAGCCCTCGTTCAGCACGGAGATGATCATCTCAGCGAGCTCGGGCCGGACCCCGGCGACTCCCTTTGCGTAGCCATTGGCCAGGCAGAGCATCGCCCCGCGGACAACGTCGGCTGGGGCGGCTTCGCCCTGGGCCACCCGATGGCTCAGCACGAGCCGCTGACTGAACAGCCGGCGCTCGGCCGGCTCCAGGAGGACCCGCTTGCGCTCGGCGACTCCGGTGGTCAGCCCGTAAACCGGATCGCCTGCGGCCAGGGCTTCCTCGACTACCGCGTGCGCGGATTCCATCCGTGCGCGGGCCGCGGCGGCGAGCCGGACCCTCTCGTTCCGCCTGGCGACTGCGACCACATCCTCGATCGTCAGCCTGGTCCCGTCGATAACGACCGTCATCGGGTGCTCACCTCGACTCCACTTCGCAGCTGTCTGCTCTCGGCCGGGCCGCCGCCGGGGCGTCTGCCGTGCAGGCAAGATCCAGCGGACGCCTCGAACCAGCTCGCCAGGAAAGCCCGGGGCTCGGTGACGTTTCGCTAACGGCCGCCGCCTGACTCATTGCAGCCCTAGCTGGGGGAAACTAGGCTTCCCCCACAAAGACTGTCGCCCAGGCGGCCGAGTCGTCAAAGGAGCCGTCGGTGGGGTCTTACATCCTGAGACGCTTCGGGCTAGCTCTTGTCACGCTCTGGTTGCTCAGCATGATCGTATTCTTCGCCGGTCAGGTGCTGCCCGGCGATCCCGGCCGGTCCATCCTCGGCCCGCTGGCCGCCCAGCGCGCCGTGCTGAATCTCGACCACCAGCTCGGCGTAGACCGGCCGATCCTGACCCAGTACTGGACCTGGATCACTGGGCTGGTACGCGGCAACATGGGCCTGTCCTACCAGTTCCGTAGCCCGGTTGAGCCCTTCATCCACGCCGCGCTCGTGAACTCGGCCAAGCTAGCCGCCCTGGCCTTCATCATCGTGGTGCCGCTCGGCATCCTCGGCGGTGTCGTCGCGGCGCTCAACGTCGGCCGGCTCTCCGATCGGGTCATCTCGATCACCGGCCTGTCTGCTGCGACGGTGCCAGAGTTTGTGTCCGGAATCGTTGTCATCGTGATCTTCGGCGTAGAACTGAAGCTGCTGCCCGTGTCGGCCTCGGCTGGCTCAGGCGCGTCAGCACTGACTCAGCTCGATCACCTGATCCTCCCCGCGATCCCGCTCGTGCTTGTGCTCTTCGGCTACATTGCCCGGATGGCGAGAGCGGGCACCATCGAAGCGCTCGAGTCCGACTATGCGCGCACAGCGACGTTGAAGGGCCTTAGCCGATCGGTGGTGATCCGGCGGCACATCCTGCGGAACTCGCTGCTGCCCACGATCACCGTCGTCGCCACCCAGACCGGATACTTGATCGGAGGGCTGGTGGTCGTGGAGACGCTCTTCAACTACCAGGGGATCGGGAAACTGATCTTCCAAGCCGCCCAGGGCAAGGACTTCCCGATGCTCGAGGCCGGGGTACTGACCATCGGCATCGTGTACATGGTGGCCACGCTCATAGCGGACGTGATCTATACGCTGCTCAACCCGCGGCTGCGCCTCGGGAGCGCCGGGTGACTGACATCGCGGCGACCCCGGCCGCTGCGGTAGCCGTCGCGCATGCGCCCAGCCGTGGCGTCTCGGCGCCGTGGCGGCTGCTGCTGCGCAAGCCGACGTTCATCGCCGGCGCGGTCATCTTGCTGTTCTGGATCGCCTGCGCCCTGTTCGGGTCCGTGATCGCCCCGCATGATCCCTTCGTCCAGCAGCTGCTGGCCACCAACGCGGCCCCATCGAGGGCACATCTGTTCGGGACCGACCAGCTCGGCCGCGACGTGCTATCCCGGGTCGTCGTCGGCGCCAGGGACATCCTGTTCATCACCCCGCTCGCCACGTTGCTCGGCACCGTCCTCGGCACCGCGCTCGGCCTTGCCATGGGGTATCTCGGCGGGGCGATCGACATACTAGTCGGGCGGGTCGTCGAAGCCGTGCTCGCGCTGCCGGTCGTCATCGTCGCATTCTTGTTCATCGTCGCGCTCGGCCCGTCCACGCTGACGCTGATTGTCGTCATCGGCTTCATCTTCACGCCGCTGATCGCCCGCACCGTCCGCTCGGCCGTCCTGGTCGAGAGCCAGCTCGACTACCTGTCCTCCGCCCGCTTGCTCGGCGAGAAGTCGGCTCACATCATGTTCGTCGAGATTCTCCCTAACGTCGTCCCGGCCATCCTCGTCGAGTTCACTGTGCGACTCGGATATGCCGTTTTCGCCGTCGCCACGCTGTCGTTCCTCGGCTTCGGGATCCAGCCGCCGACCCCCGACTGGGGGTCGGACATCGCAGCCAACTTCGGGGTGCTGCCGGCCGGCTACTGGTGGGAGACTGTCTTTCCTGCGCTCGCCATCGCCTCGCTCGTGGTGGGAGTCAACCTGGTTACCGACTCGATTGAGCAGGTGCTGGCGTCGTGACCGCAGCTGATATCACGGCCGCACCGGGCAATACCGGCGGGACGGGCCACACGCTGACGGTCGAGCACATGGACGTCACCTACCGGGTGCGCGGGCAGGACCGCACGGTGCTGCGCGACATCTCGTTCCATATCGGGCGCAGTGAGTCCTACGGGCTGGTCGGCGAGTCCGGATCCGGCAAGTCCACGGTGGCACTCGCGCTCACCAGGTACCTGCCCCGCAACGGCCGGGTGAGCTCGGGCGCGATCAGCATCAACGGGATCGATCCGCTGGCGCTGGGCGAGGCATCGCTGCGGGACCTGCGGGCCCGCACGGTGTCAATGGTCTACCAGGAGCCCGGGCGGGCGCTGAACCCGTCGATCAAGGTCGGACATCAGGTCGCCGAGGTGTACGAGATCGCCGGCCTAGGCCGCAGATCGGCCCTCGAGCGTGCCGAGGCCATGCTCGCCAAGGTACAGATTTCCGACCCGGGCCGGGTCATGGATCGGTACCCGCACCAGCTGTCCGGCGGGATGGCGCAGCGAGCCGTCATCGCGATGGCGCTGGCCGCCGAGCCCTCGCTGCTCATCCTCGACGAGCCGACGACGGCGCTGGACGCGACCGTCGAGGCGGAGGTGCTCGACCTCGTCGCGGCGCTTCGCGAGGAATTCGACACCTCGGTGCTGTTCATTAGCCACAACCTCGCTGTCATCGCCAAGATGTGCGACCGGGTTGGAGTCCTGTACGCCGGGGAGCTCATCGAGGAAGGCATCGCCCGCGAGGTGTTCGACCAGCCGCGGCACCCTTACACTGTCGGGCTGCTGCGCTGCATACCCCGGCGTGGCCAGCGCAAGGACCATGGGCGGCTGGACACGATCCCGGGCTTCCTGCCGCCCGCCGGTCAATTGCTCTCCGAGTGCATCTTCACCGCGCGCTGCCCGATCGCCGAGGAACGCTGCCGCATTGCGGCACCGCCGGCCTTCGTCATCAGCCCGACCCGAAGCTCGCGCTGCTACCTGCACGAGCAGACGCCGGACCTGCCCAGGAATACCCCCGTCGACGTGGAGTTGCCTGACCTTCGCGACGCCGCCGAGCCCATCGTGCGGGTGGCGAGCCTGTCGAAGACCTTCGTCTCGCGCGGCGAGACCGTCAAGGCCCTGGTCGGGGTGAACCTCATCCTCGAACGTGGCGAGACACTCGGACTTGTCGGCGAGTCCGGCAGCGGCAAGACGACCCTCGCCCGCGCGCTGCTCGGCCTCATCACAGCGGACGAGGGCTCCATCGTCGAACTCGAGGGCCAGCGGCTGGGGGGCGATGCGCGGCGCCGCCCGCGCGACCAGCTGAAGGCGCTGCAGATCGTCTTCCAGAACCCGGACTCGGCGCTCAACCGCCGCCACACGGTCCGGCGCCTGATCAGTCGGCCTCTCTCCAGGCTGGCCGGCCTGTCGGGCGCGCGCCTCAGGGAGCGGCTGGCCGAGCTGGTCCGGTCGGTCCGCATGGAGGAGCGTCACCTGGCGCTTCGCCCGAGCCAGCTGTCCGGCGGCCTTAAGCAGCGAGTGGCGATCGCGCGGGCCTTCGGGGGCGGGCCGCGCATTGTCGTCTGCGACGAGCCCACATCGGCCCTCGACGTGTCGGTACAGGCAGCGATACTGAACCTGCTGGTCGACCTGCAGGTCAAGGAGCAGGTGACCTACCTGTTCATCTCGCACGATCTCGGCCTGGTGCGGTACCTGTCCGACCGCATCGCCGTGCTCTACCTCGGTCGCGTCATGGAGATCGGCCCGGCGGAGACGGTTTTCGCCGGTCCGCATCACCCTTACACCGAAGCGCTGCTGTCGGCCGTGCCGAGCCTCGATGGACAGCAAGCCACCCGGATCCGCCTGCAGGGCGAGATCCCGTCCGCGGCCGATCCGCCAACCGGCTGCGTGTTCCATACGCGGTGCCCCCGGCGGCTGCCGACCGGTGTGTGCGAATCGACGGAGCCCCCGCTGCTTGAGGTCGCGCCTGGCCACCTGATGAGCTGCCACATCCCCATCGATGAGCTGCAGAGCCTGCAACGCACCGGGCTGGCGCCGTGACAAGCGCCCGCTCCGGGCATAAGTTTTTCCGATCCGCGTCATGCGGCGCGGTCCTTAGGGAGGATCCCAGTGAACGTTGATCATGGTCGGCTCGACCATCTGCGCGCGGGCCACGGAGCAGTCGAGAACCACGTCATCGACGAGTTCGTGGCCGGGCGGCTCACCCGCCGGGACTTCCTGAGGCGCGGCGCCGTCGTCGGAATATCATTCCCCGTGCTCGGC
This sequence comes from Streptosporangiaceae bacterium, assembly GCA_035299845.1. Taxonomy (GTDB): domain Bacteria; phylum Actinomycetota; class Actinomycetes; order Streptosporangiales; family Streptosporangiaceae; genus Palsa-506. The sequence goes on along the minus strand of DATGVY010000023.1, from coordinate 2,590 downwards.
GCCATCCTGTCCGCCTGCGGGAGCTCGGGCAGCCCGACGACCACGTCGTCGAGCCCCGGTGCTGCGGGCAAGGCCGGGGCCACCATCAAGGTCGGCATCATCGTGCCTGCTGCGGCAATCAACCCGCTGACCATCGCCGACCAGGGCGGCATCGACATGCTCGGCCAGGCCGGCGAGTACCTCATATTCTCCAACGAGCAACTGCTGCTGCAGCCACAGCTTGCCGAGAGCTGGACGTCGAACCCCGCCGCAGACGTGTGGACGTACAAGATCCGCCAGGGAGTCAAGTTCCACGACGGCAGCCCTCTCACCGCTGATGACGTCGTGTACACCTACAAGCTGCAGACGAACCCGAAGAGCTCGTCGAATGCACTGTCCGCTTTCGGCGGCGTGCTGGCGCCTGCGGGCGTCAGGAAGGTCGACAACTTCACCGTCGCCTTCCACCTCGAGGCCCCGAACGGCAACTTCCCGTACCTGACCTCCTCGGACAACTACAACATGATTATCCTCCCGAAGAACTACGACCCAGCGAAATGGGAGAGCTCGTTCATCGGCACCGGCCCGTTCGTGATGAAGAGCTACACGCCGAAGGTGGGGGCCTCCTTCACGCGCAACGAGCAGTACTGGGGCACCAAAGCACTGCCCGCGGCCACCGAGTTCACCTTCTACGACAGCCAGACACCGCAGGTTCTTGCCCTGACCGGCGGGACGCTCGATGTCGTTGGCCAGTTCTCTGTCTCGGGCGGCGAGCAGCTCCTCGCCCCTGGCGCCCCCTACAACATCGTCAAGCTGAAGTCGAGCGCGCACCGCGAGCTGTCGATGCGCACCGACAAGGCGCCGTTCACCGACCCGCGGGTGCGCCAGGCGATCGCTCTCACGATTGACCGGCCGGCGATCGTGACGGCGCTGTTCAAGGGCCAGGCCGACCTAGGCAATGACAGCCCGCTCGCCCCGGTGATGCGCTCGACCAACCCCAGCATCCCCCAGCGCGCCAAGGACATCGCCAAGGCTAAGGCACTGCTGTCAGCCGCGGGGCATTCCTCGGGGTTCAGCACGCAGCTGATCGGCAACAACACACTCGAGATTCCCCAGTACGGTCAGATAGTGGCGCAGGCCGCGAAGAGCATCGGCGTGACCATCCACACGAAGTTCGAGGACTCGGGCACGTACTACGGCAAAGCCACGTTCGGGAATTCCGACTGGCTGGATGCCACGATGAGCCTGGTCGACTACGGGCATCGCAGCGTGCCGAACGTGTTCCTGACCGCTCCGCTCGAGACCATCAACGCGAAGGCAGGCACCGGCTCGTGGAATGCGGCGCACTTCAATAACAAGCAGTACGACAACCTGGTCAAGCAGTACGTCGCTGCCGTGGACCTGAACACCCAGCGGCGCATCGCGGGGCAGATCGAGACCCTGCTGCTCAGCGAGACGCCGATCATTTACGCCTATTTCTACGACTACCTGGCAGCGTCGGCGAAGAACGTGCACGGTATCTACCCGACCGCCATCGGCCACATCTTCGTCAACAACGTGACGAAGAGCTGACCCGGCCCCAGGCACGAGCCGTGCCAGCCACGCCGACCGCGCCCGCGGCGGAGTCGGCTGGCACGCGCTCGTGATTGTCATGTCAGAGCCGGCCGGCCTCTGGATCCGGTTCCTGTCCGGTCCGGACATCGACGCGCTCGGACTCATGAACGCCGACATCATCGATGCCGTCGAGGGAGCGGTGCGGGCGCACGGCGAGGGCCGCGTCGTCTTCGAGCCGCGCGTGCACCTGATCCCGGACAATGACGGCGCCGGTCATTTCAACATCCTGCGCGGGCACCTAGGCTCACCCGGCGCCTCCTCCCCCGGTATCAGTGGCATCAAGGTCGTCGGCGACTTCGTCGACAACTACACCCGCGGCCTGCCCAGTGAGCTTGGCCTGCTGACGCTCTATGACCCGGTGACCGGCATCCCGCTGTCGATCATGGACGCGACCATGATCACCGCATGCCGGACCGGGGCGATGACCGCGGTCGGCGCCCGTTACCTGGCGCGGCCCGACTCGCGGATACTCGGGCACGTGGGCTCGCGCGGCACCGCGCTGTGGAACGTGATGCTGCTTGATGAGCTGTTCGACCTGCAGGAAGTACGGGTCACCAGCCGCCGGCCTGAGTCCAGGGAGGCATTCGCGGCGGAGCTGGCAGCTGTCACGGACACGCCCGTCCGGGTCACCGCCACGGCGGAGGAAACCTTCGACGGCGCGGACATCCTGGTCGAGGCATCAAGGCTGACCGAGCCGACTCCGCTGCTGCGCACCAGCGCGGTCAGGCCCGGCGCGTTCGTCGTCCCGTACGGCACGGTCAGCGCCGTCGAGCTTGATCTCCTCGACGTGATGGACAAGGTCGTCGTGGACGACTGGCGGGAGGCGCAGTCCGGGCGCTTCGGCGCGCTGCGGGCGCATGTCGACAGCGGGCGGCTCACGGCGGACTCGCTGCACGCGGAACTTGGCCAGGTCGTCACGGGCCAGCGCCCCGGCCGGGAGGACCCCGGCGAGCGGATTCTGCTGTGGCATCGCGGGCTGTCCATCCTGGACGTCGCCGTT
>DATGVY010000022.1:0-2664 GCA_035299845.1 Streptosporangiaceae bacterium | reverse complement strand
CGTGCGGTCAGCGCACCGGGCCGCCCCGGCTAACGGTCGAGGTCACCGCGGCGCTCCTGCTCGGCGCGCTCGCCGCGCGGGTCCATCCTGGCCTGGTGCTGGCCGCGGCATGCTGGCTCGCGCTGTGCGCGGTCCCGCTGGCGTTCATCGACGCCGCGGTCCGGCGGCTGCCCGACCTGCTCACTGGCCCGGCATTCGCCGGCACCGCGCTGCTCCTGCTCGCGGCGGCCGCGGCCGGCGGGCACTGGCACGCCCTGGCCCGGGCCGCCCTGGGCGGTATCGCGCTGGCCGGCTTTTACCTGGCGCTCGCGCTGATCAGCCCGTCCGGGATGGGCATGGGTGACGTCAAGGCCGCGGCGGGCCTGGGAACCATGCTGGCCTGGCGAAGCTGGACCGCCCTCATCGCCGGCAGCTTCGCTGGCTTCCTGTTCGCCGCGGCCTACGGCATCGCCCTGCTGATCTCGGGACGGGCTACCAGGAAGCAGCAGATCCCCTTCGGCCCGTTCATGATCACCGGGGCGTTCCTGGTGATTCTCGCCTGGCACTCATAGGTCTTTCAGCTTCCGCGGCGCACGCGGCGGCATGCAGGTGCGCCGTGGCGATGGGTCAGTTTCCGCCATCGCGGGCAGGCTGCGCGGGCGCGGAGAGGTCAAGGCTGGCGGGGATGGCCTTGACCGCGTCCTGATGGCGTTCGAGAAGCGCCTTCCGGCCCCCCCGCCCGCCTTGGTAGATCCAGGGGCGGCCAGCGAGGCTGAAGGCGGTCATGGCGAGTTCGGCCAGGACAGGCAGCCGGAGGTCCTCGGGGTCCAGCCGGAGCTTGCCCGCGAGGCAGGCGACCACCTGACCCTTGATCCCGCTGCGGTAGTGCTCGACGTATCTGAGCAGGGCTGACTCGCGCGCCACCAGGAGGCGGGTGGCGACGAAGCGTTCGTCCCAGCCGGGATCCAGCCCGGCAACGGCCGCGGCCAGCGTCTGGTGCAGCTCGCCGAGGACGGGGCCGGAGAGGTCGCGGTCGGCCAGCGCGGCCAGGTAGGCCGTCCACAGCTCCGTCTCGGCTTCGATCGCCGCAGCCTCCTTGGCCGGGAAGAAGCGGAAAAAGGTGCTCTTGGACACCTCGGCTTCCTCGGCCAGTTCCTCCAGCGTGGTCGCGTCGAAGCCGTTTTCGGTGAACATGCGCAGCGCCGCGTCGGCCAGCGCGCGGCGGGTCCGCAGCTTCTTCCGCTCGCGCAGCGGCAGGGACCGGTCGCGGGCCTGCTGGGTAGTCATGCCCGGCATCCTACCCGGTGACGGAACTCAGGGACTAAATACACTCAGCTTTTTTTCATACTTGACTTTAAATAATACTAAGTGTCAATATACGGAGAGGACGGCAGCGCCGCGACGCCCGGCGCAGGCCGGGCGGGGGCCTGCCCGTCGCATCCACGCACGCCCGGATCGAGGAGGAAACCATGGAGTCCAGGCTCGACATGAGCATGATGTTCGCGATGCACGACGCGCTGCGCCGGGAGCTGGTGCAGGTCGCGCGGACCGCGGCCCTGCGGGACGACAATCCAGGCAAGCTGCTGGCGGCCGCGCTGGGGTGGGAGCTGTTCCAGCGGTTCCTGCTGGTCCACCACCAGTCCGAAGACGACACCCTGTGGCCGGCGCTGCGCGCCCGCGTGGCCGGGCAGCCCGACCGGGTTGCGCTGGCGGACGCGCTGGAGGCCGAGCATGCCGTGATCGAGCCGTTGCTGAAGGCGATCGACGCGGCCACGGCCGACCCGGCCTACGGCTACCAGCGGCTCGGCGACATCACCGACGAGCTCGTGACCAAGCTGACCGCGCACCTGAGCCATGAGGAGTCCGACGGGCTGCCGCTGATCGACGCCTCGCTGACGCCGCAGGAGTGGGCGCATTTCGCCCAGGTCCACACCGACCGGATCCGCGCCGACGCGCCGGTGTACATGCCCTGGCTGCTCAACCAGGCCAGCCCGCAGACCCGCGACGCGGTCCTCGGCAAGTTCCCCCCGCCCCTGCTGACCGCCTTCCGCGAGCAGTGGGGACCCAGCTACGCCGCTATGACCATCTGGCCCTCCGCCGGCGAGCCGGCCGCCTGACACGCCCGGAAGGACTCAAGGAGAAACGCCATGTCACTCCACGACGCAACACAAAACGCCCCCCCGGCCGCGGCGGCACCCGCCGGTACCGGCCGCAACCTCGGCCTCGCGCTGTTGGTCATCGCCGCCGCGCAGCTCATGCTGGTACTCGACGACACCATCGTCAACGTCGCCCTGCCCAGCATGCAAGGCTCGCTCCACATCGCGACGCCGCACCTGAACTGGGTGGCCAGCTTCTACGCGCTCGCGTTCGGCGGGCTGCTGCTCGCCGGCGGCCGGGCCGGCGACCTGTTCGGCCGCCTGCGGATGTTCCGCGCCGGGATCATCGTGTTCGCCCTGGCCTCGATGGCCGGCGGATTCGCCCCCGACGCCACCGCGCTGCTCGCCGCCCGCATCGTGCAGGGATGCGGCGCCGCCCTGGCCGCGCCCGCCGCGCTGTCCCTGCTGGCCACCACCTTCCCCGCCGGGCCAGCCCGGACCAAGGCCCTCGGCGTCTACGGCGCCATGGCCGGGCTCGGCTCGGTGCTCGGCCTGCTGCTCGGCGGCGCGCTGACCACCTACCTGACCT
>DATGVY010000021.1:0-1749 GCA_035299845.1 Streptosporangiaceae bacterium | reverse complement strand
GTCGGCCTGATGGCCGGCGGCCTGCTGACCACCTACCTGTCCTGGCGCTGGGTGCTGTTCGTTAACGTGCCCATCGGGGCCGCGGTCGCGCTCATCGCGCCGCGGGCACTGGCCGACTCGCCGCGCAGGCGCGGCAGCTTCGACTTCCCCGGTGCGATCACCAGCACGCTCGGCCTGGCGGCGCTGGTCTACGGCCTGACCAGCGCGGCGACCAGCCAGAACGGCGTCTCGCACTGGGGTGACACCAAGGTCATCGTCGCGCTGACGGCCGCAGTGGTGCTGCTGGCTGCCTTCATCGTCATCGAGTCGCGCAGCGAGCACGCGCTGATGCCGCTGCGGATCTTCCGCAACCGGGACCGGTCGGCGGCCAACCTGATCATGCTGTTCGTCGGCACCGCGATGTTCGGGATGTTCTTCTTCCTGACCATCTTCGTGCAGACCGTCTGGGGGTACAGCGCGCTGAAAACCGGGATCGCCTACCTTCCGCTGGTAACCGGCGTCATGGCGATGGCCGGGGTAAGCGCCGCGCTGGTCCCCCGGATCGGCGCGCGGCCGCTGCTGCTGGCCGGATCGGCGGCCGCCGCGGGCGGGATGGTCTGGCTGTCGCGGATCAGCGAGCACAGCACGTACGGCGGCGGCCTGCTCGGCCCGATGCTGGTCACCGCGGCCGGGCTGGGCATGCTGTTCATGCCGCTGACCCTGGTCGCGCTGTCCAAGGTCAGCGACCGGGACACCGGGCTGGCGTCCAGCCTGCCCAACGTCGGCCAGCAGGTCGGCGGCTCGATCGGGCTGGCGCTGCTGGGCACCGTGGCCTGGACCGTCGTGGCCAACACCGCCCGCAATTCGGCGGCCGACGCCAAGGCGGGCCACCCGCTGGCCGGCACCGCTGCGCAGGTCAAGACGGCGATCTACGACTATGCGCTGTCGGTCGGCTTCGGCCGCGGGTCCGAGGTATCAGCAGGGATCATGCTGATCGCCCTCATCATCACGATCGCCGCCGTCCGGTCAAGCGCGCCGACCTGGCCGGCGCCCAGGCTCCACCGGCCAGCCCGGCCGGGGACGACGCGAGCGCCGAGATGCTGGGGGCCGGGTAACCGGCCGGGCCGGGCCTCGCGCCTGATGACCTGGGGGAGTGACGGACGTGTCCTCATCGCCTGATTCACCGGAGCCAGATCGCCGGCCCGGGCCGGGTCGCCCGCGATGAGCACCGCCCACTGGCAGGCGCGCCGGCTGACGATCCCGGCGGCCTGGCCGGTGCGCTCCAACCCGGCAGCCCACCCGTGGGCGATTATCTCGGCTGCCCTGGCGCCGATCCTGCTCACCGGCGACTACCTGGTCGCGGGCGCGCTCCAGCCAGCCTCCTACAGCCCGATGCGCACGACCATCAGCGCGATGGCCGGACAGGCCGGAACCGACCGGTGGATCATGACCGGCGGCATCTTCCTCGTCGCCGGCTGCTACCTCGTCACCGCCGCGGGCCTGACCGGCATCCGGGCATCCGCCCGTGCCCTGCTGATCGTCGCGGGCCTGGCCGGCATCGGCATCGCCGCATCCCCCGACCCCGCCAGCGGCGCGACCCCGCGGCACCTCGCCTGGACCGTGCTCGGCGCGGTCACGATCGCCGTGTGGCCCGCCTTCGCCGCCCGGCGCGCCTCACCGCGGCCGCTGATCCTGAGCGCCTGCGGCTCCGCCGCCGTCACCGCGGCTGACCGTCGAGACCGGAGTCGGCTCGCCTTACCTTAATCGCCT
>DATGVY010000020.1:0-13610 GCA_035299845.1 Streptosporangiaceae bacterium | reverse complement strand
CATCATCGCTGGCCTTGCCATCACCGCGGTCGCGTTCACCATCGCCGGACGCCGGCTGTGGTGGCTTGGGCGCCTGGCCATGGCCGGGCAGCCGGCCCCCGAGCGGCTGCAGGCCCTGCGGGAGCACCCGGGCCGTGCCGCGGGAACACAGGTCACCGAGGTATTCGGGCAGCGCAAGCTGCTCATGTGGTCGGTACCCGGCATCGCCCACTTCCTGACGTTCTGGGGCTTCGTCATCCTGATCCTGACGATCATCGAGGCCTACGGCGACCTGTTCGCCGCGACGTTCGCCATCCCGCTGATCGGCCACTGGGCGGCGATCGGCTTCGCCGAGGATCTCTTCGCGGTCGGTGTGCTCGCGGGCATCGCCACGTTCGCCGTGATCCGGCTGCGCAGCGACCCGGCACGGGCCGGCCGCAGGTCCCGCTTCGCCGGGTCGCACACCGGCGCCGCCTGGCTCGTTCTGCTAATGATCTTCCTGGTGATCGCGACGCTGCTGCTGTACCGCGGCGCGCAGATCAACACGGGGGACTTCCCTTACCGCCACGGGGCGTTCGTCTCGCAGCTCGTGGGCCACTGGCTGCGCCCGCTCGGGCACGGGACCAACAGCGTCCTGGAGACGGCAGGCATCCTGGCCCAGCTCGCGGTCATCCTCGGCTTCCTCGTGTTCGTCACCTACTCCAAGCACCTGCACATCTTCATCGCCCCGCTGAACGTGCTCTTCTCCCGCCGCCCGGACGGGCTGCGGGCGCTGCAGCCGATGCGCTCGGGCGGCAAGGTGCTCGATTTCGAGGAGGCCGACCCGGACACCGACATCTTCGGCCTTGGCAAGATCGAGGACCTCAGCTGGAAGGGCATGCTCGACCTGGCCACCTGCACAGAGTGCGGGCGCTGCCAGTCGCAGTGCCCGGCCTGGGTGACCGGCAAGCCGCTGTCCCCGAAGATGCTGATCCTGGACCTGCGCGACCACGCGTTCGCGAAGGCGCCGTACCTGCTAGCCGGTTCCGCCGAGGCCAGGGATCAGCTCGCAGACTCGGTGCAAAAGGAAGCTGAACGGCCGCTCGTTGGCGGCCCGGCCGCGAATGGCGTCATCGACCCCGACGTGCTGTGGTCCTGCACGAACTGCGGGGCCTGCGTGCAGGAGTGCCCGGTCGACATCGAGCACATCGACCACATCACCGGCATGCGCCGGCATCAGGTGCTGATCGAGTCCGCCTTCCCCGCCGAGGCGTCGTCGATGCTGAAGAACCTGGAGAACAAGGGCGACCCGTGGGGGATGGGCGGGTCGAGGCGGGCCGAGTGGATCACCGATCTCGACTTCGACGTGCCGGTGGTGGACGGCGTGATCGGCGACGACGTGGAGTACCTGTTCTGGGTTGGCTGCGCGGGGGCGCTTGAGGACCGGGCGAAGAAGACCACGAAGGCGATCGCGGAGCTGCTGCACACCGCGGGCGTGAACTTCGCCGTCCTGGGTCCCGCCGAGACGTGCACCGGCGACCCGGCCCGGCGGATGGGCAACGAGTTCGTGTTCAGCATGCTGGCGCAGCAGAACGTGCAGACGCTCAACGAGGCCGGCGCGCGCAAGATCGTGGCGAGCTGCCCGCACTGCTTCAACACGATCGCCAACGAGTACCCGCAGCTTGGCGGCAACTACCAGGTCATGCATCACACCCAGTTGCTGGCCCGGCTGGTGGCCGACGGCAGGCTGACCCCGGTCACGCCGGTCGACGAGAAGATCACCTATCACGACCCGTGCTTCCTCGGCAGGCACAACAAGGTCTTTACCGCCCCGCGGGAGATCATGGCGCAGGTCCCCGGGGTACGGGCGCAGGAGATGCACCGGTGCAAGGAGCGCGGGTTCTGCTGCGGCGCCGGGGGGGCCCGGATGTGGATGGAAGAGCGGATCGGCAAGCGGATCAACACCGAGCGGATCGACGAGGCACTCGGCACGGACCCGGACACGATCTCCACCGGATGCCCGTACTGCATGGTCATGCTGGGTGACGCGATCAGCGCCAAGAAGAGTTCCGGCGAGGCCAAGGAGTCGCTGGAGGTGGTCGACGTGGCCCAGTTGCTCGCGCGGTCGGTGCGGCCGCCGGGCCCGGCGGCCGCCGCGTCCCCTGGTCCCGGTGGTGCCGCTGGTCCGGCTGGTCCGGGTCCCGGTGGTGCCGCTGGTCCGGCTGGTCCCGCGGCTGCTGGCCGCGGCTGAGCACGGCAGGTACCGGGTGGACTCCAGGCGCGCCGAGTCGTTCAGCGACGGCGTCTTCGCCGTCGCGATCACCGTGCTGGTGTTCAACCTGCTGCCGATCGGGACAGGAACGATCTCGTCGAGCCAGCTGACGAATGGGCTGCTGCATGCCTGGCCGCAGTATGCCGCCTACGCGGTCAGCTTCCTGACCATCGGGATCATGTGGCTGAATCACCACACGATGCTCGCGCATGTGACCCGGGTGGACCGGCCGCTGCTGGCCATCAACCTGTTCCTGCTGATGGGCGTGGTGGCGATACCGTTCCCGACCGCGCTAGTGGCCGAGCACCTGACGGGGAAGTCGCGGGCGGGCGGGTCGGTCGCGGCGGTGGCCTACGGCCTCACCATGATCGCGATCTCGATCGGATACTCCGGGATGTGGCTTTACCTTGAGTCCCACCGGGAGCGGCTCGGCACGTCCGTCCGCATGCGCTCGCCCCGCACGGCCAGCGTGCGATTCAGCGCGGGCCTGGCGGGCTACGTGGTCGCGACGCTGCTCGCGGCGTTCGTCGCGGCGGCGGCGGCGCTGGCCTTGTACGGCGTGATCGCTGTCTATTATCTCTTCGATCACCTGCCCGACCCGGCGGGCGCCGCCGGTGGTGATCTGCCCGCCGAAGCCGGCCCGGCCGGGGCCTCGTTTGATGATCACGGAAATTAGGTGGTGCCAGGGGCCCCCCGAATTTCCGTGATCATGGAAGTTGCCGGCCTGGGCGGGCCCGGCGGCCGGACATCAGGGTAGCTTCCGGGCGGGTAGCCAGATGCGTACCCGGGTGCCGCGGCTGGGACATCAGCCAGCAATTCCTGGGAGCTGCCTGGGAGCAGCCGGAAGGTATTCCTGGCTACATGCGCTCGGGCACGGGGATGCCGAGCAGCCCGAGGCCGGTCACGAGCACCCGCAAGGTCAGCGCCGACAGCGCGAGCCTGCTCTGCCGGATGGTCGGCTCCGGTGCCTGCAGCACCGGGCACTGCTCGTAGAACGCGGTGAACGCGCTGGCGACGTCGAAAAGGAAGCCGGCCAGCTTGTGCGGCTCGGCTGACGCCGCGACCCCGCGTACCGTCCCGCCGAATCCGAGCAGCCGGAGCGCAAGCGCGCGCTCGGCGGGCTCGGTGAGCACGACCGGTCCAGCGGCCTGGTCAGGATCCTGGCCGCCGCGATGGAAGATCGACCGGATCCGCGCGGTCGCGTACTGCAGGTAGGGCCCGGTGTTGCCGGTCAGCGCCAGCATCCGGTCGAAATCGAGCGCGTAACTGGAGTCACGGGCGACCGACAGATCACCGTACTTGAGCGCGCCGATCCCGACTGCCTCGGCGATCTGGCTGCGCTGCTCGGGATCGTCGTACCGATCCGCGATGACCCGTTCTGCCCGCTCGACGGCCTCCTCGATCAGCGTGATCAGCTTCGCCTGCTCGCCGCTGCGGGTGCGCAGCCGCTGCCCCCCAGCGCCCGTCACCAGGCCGATCACGGCATGCTCGGCGCTCGCCGCAGCGGTCAGCCAGCCCGCCTGGCGCGCGACCGCGAATACCATCTGCAGGTGTTGCGCCTGGTCGGACCCGACCACGTAGATCATTCTGGCCGCGCCCAGCTTCCGCAGCCGGTACCTGATCGCGGCCACGTCCGTCGTGGCGTAGCCGTACCCGCCGTCGCTCTTGCGCAGTATCAGCGGCAGTGGCTTGCCGTCACGGCCGGTAAAGCCGGGCGGGAATGCGCACAGCGCGCCGTCGCTGATCACTGCCACGCCCAGCGACTCCAGCTCCTGGCAGACGTCGGCGAGCATCGGGTTATAGAAGCTCTCCGGGTCCATGTCGTCGCCGGTGAGCGTGATGCGCATCCTGGAATAGATCTCGCGGAGGTACTCCAGCGAGTCGCCCACGAGCAGGCGCCACAGCTGCAGCGTCTGCTCATCGCCCGCCTGAAGCTGCACCACCCGCCGCCGTGACCGGTCCGCGAAATCCGGACTAGCATCGAACTTCTCCCGCGCCGCCTGGTAGAACGCGGTGAACTCGGCAGCAGCGAGCTGCTCATGGGTTGCCTGCTCGCCGATGTCGAGCGCGTGCTCGATCATCATGCCGAACTGGGTGCCCCAGTCCCCGAGATGAGCGGCACGGACGACGGCGTGGCCGAGATGCTCGAGCACCCGCACGACGGCATCGCCCACCACGGTGGCCCGCAGATGGCCTACGTGCAGCTCCTTCGCGACGTTGGGACCCGAGTAGTCAACGACCACCGTCTGCGCTGGCTGAGCCGACGGCACCCCGAGGCGCGGGTCCGCCAGCTGGCTGGTCGCCTGGGCGGCTATCCACTCGTCGCGCAACGTGAGGTTAATGAAGCCGGGGCCGCTGACCTCAGCGTTCGCCACCGTGTCCGTGCCGTCGAGGTGCTCGGCGAGCCGGGCGGCGACGTCACGCGGCGCGCGACCCAGGCGCTTGCCCAGGGACAGCGCGACGTTCGCCTGGAAGTCGGCGAACTGCGATGGCCGGATGAGCGGGTCAGCCCCGGCGTACTCGGGGCCGAGCGCCGTGCCCAGCGCGTCACCGACCAGCCGGGCGAGTACCTCCTCTGGATCGGCCATGAGTCCAGCTTATCGGCCGGGCTCATGGCCTACCCGGGAACGTGCTCTGGGCCTACCCGGGAACGTGCTCTGGGCCTACCCGGGAACGTGCTCTGGGCCTACCCGGGAACGTGCTCTGGGCCTGCGCGGCAAACGGGCTCAGGGCCGGCGCAGGAAATGACCGCCGCGGGCAGGCCCGAGCCGTTCCCTGATCTTCTCGGTGATCTCGCCGCTGGCCAGGCTCGCGGCCAGCGTGCACGCTGAGGCGATGGCACGGGCCGTCGCCGCCCCGTGGGCGATCACGACCGTTCCCTCCAGCCCGAGCAGGGCAGCCCCGCCATAGCTGTCCGGATCCAGGCGCTCGGCGAGGTCGCGCAGGCCGCGGCGCTGCAGGAGGGCGCCGACGCGGGCCGCCCGCGAGCCGCCGACGGCGGCTCGAAGCTGCCCGGCGGCAAATGCCGCCGCGCCCTCCAGGGTCTTCAGCGCGACGTTGCCGGTGAAGCCGTCCGTCACGATCACGTCGACCCGGCCGGCCAGCAGGTCGCCGCCCTCGACGTTGCCGGTGAAGCCGATGGGCAAGCCGCCGTGCGGCGGGTCAGCAGCTAGCAGCTCATGCGCCCGGCGGGCCAGCTTGTTGCCCTTCCCCGGCTCTGAGCCAATCGTCAGCAGGCCCACCCTAGGCTCGCCGATGCCACAGGCGGTCTGCGCGTACGCGACGCCGAGCTGAGCGAACTGGACCAGCATCTCCGGCTTGGGGTCGGCAATCGCGCCCACATCGAGCAGCAGCGTGGGCCCGGGCCTGGTCGGGAGCACGACAGCCAGGGCAGGCCGGAGCACGCCGGGCACTGGCCGCAGCCGCAGCCGCGCGGTAGCCACGATCCCGCCGGTCGAGCCAGCCGAGACGACGGCTGCCGCCTGGCCGCGCCGTACCAGCTGGCAGGCAACGGCAATGCTCGACCTCGGGCGGCGCCAGCTGGCGAGGGCTCCCTCGTCCATCGAGAGGGAATCCTCGGCCGCGATGATCGGGATGTCGGCGAGCGCGTGGTGCCTGGCCAGGAGCGGACGGAGCGGGCCGGGACGCCCGGCGAGCACCACCGGTATCCCGCTATCACGCAGGGCGCGTACCGCCCCCGCGACAATCTGGGCGGGCGCGTGATCACCGCCCATCGCGTCCACCGCGATCACCGCGCGCCGCGCACCGGCAGCCGGCTTCCCGCGTTGGACGGAAAGCGGCTCCGCCGGGCGAGTCAGGGTGCCACCATAGGCGTGCGCGCGGTCATGGTCGCCGTAACACCGGAAGGGCACCGTGATCGCAAGACGGTATCCCGCATGCGACAAGGTTCTCATTGCCGGATCTGCCGCTGGCTGCGGGGATCCGTCCCGCGCCAGCGGGCGCACGCAGGTGGAAAGCCCCGCCTGCGCGGGTATCTCCGGAGCGTTGGCTGGGCATCGCGGAGCAGGGCCACCGGCCAGGGTGCGGCCGCGCGGAGACACCCTGGGCATTACTAACGCGTTCCCTAATCGTGACCTTCTCGTACTGTTACGCACCGCCCGCCGACTCGGCGGCTGCGTCTCAGGGATAACTGGCCTCGGCGGTAGGTACCTGCCGCCACGCTGGAGACTCGCGGCACGGCTCCGAGGCCGGTGCCGCGACCGACCGGAAGGAGCTGCGTGACCGGAATTCAGCAGACAGTGCCTGACAGTCCGCTGGCAGGCCGCCGTTTCCGCGCGTACACGGCGAAACACTTGGACGCGCTGACCTTAAGGGCCGGCTTTGACGCGGGCCAGCGGCTGGCCGTCCAGGCCGTGGCCACCGTCCTGCCGTTCCGGACGAATGCGTACGTAGTCGAGCAGCTGATCGACTGGGATGCCGCGCCGGACGACCCGATCTACCGGCTGGTCTTTCCGCAGGCCGACATGCTGCCCCAGGCGGACGTCCGGAGGATCGCAGGCCTGCTCGCGAACGGAGCACCGGACGGCGAGGTGCGCGCGGTCGCGCACGAGGTGCGGATGCGGCTTAACCCGCACCCGGCCGGGCAGCTGGCACTCAACATTCCCGATCTCCCCGACGGGCCGGTTCCCGGGATCCAGCACAAGTACCCGGAAACCGTCCTGGTCTTCCCCAAGCAGGGGCAGACCTGTCACGCGTACTGCACCTACTGTTTCCGCTGGGCGCAGTTCGTCGATGAGCCGGACCTGAAAATGGCGACCGCCGATATCGACAGGGTGGTCGCCTACCTCGGGGCGCATCCTGAGGTCACCAGTGTCCTGTTCACCGGCGGCGATCCGATGATCATGGGCGCCCCGGTGCTGCGCCGCTACATCGAGCCGCTGCTCGGCGCGGGGCTTGGCCACATCGAGTCGATCCGGATCGGGACCAAGTCGCTGGCCTACTGGCCACAGCGGTTCGTCAGCGACCCCGATGCCGACGATACGCTGCGGCTCTTCGAAGAGGTGGCGGAGGGCGGCCGGACGATGGCCTTCATGGCCCACTTCTCCCACCCGCGCGAGCTCGAGCCAGAACTGGTGGGAGAGGCAGTGCGCAGGATCAGGGCGACCGGGGCGGTGATCCGCACGCAGGCGCCGCTGATCCGGTCCATCAACGACGATCCGGCGACGTGGGCGCAAATGTGGCGATCGCAGGTCCGGACCGGGATGGTCCCTTACTACATGTTCGTCGAGCGCGACACCGGCCCGCAGGACTATTTCGCGGTTCCGCTCGTCCGTGCCTGCGAGGTCTTCCAGGATGCCTACCGGACCGTCTCCGGCCTGTGCCGGACGGTGCGCGGCCCGTCCATGTCAGCGACGCCAGGAAAGGTGTGCGTGGACGGCGTGGTGGAGGTGGCCGGCGAGAAGGTGTTTGCCCTGCACCTGATCCAGGCGCGCGACCCCGACCTAGTGGGCAGGCCGTTCTTCGCCCGGTTCGATCCGGGCGCGGTCTGGCTGTCCGACCTGGAGCCTGCGTTCGCCGCCAGGTTCCCCTTCGAGCCTGACCCCGACGATCTGCCCGGCCTGCTGGGCTCGCAGATGCTAGTACCGGTGAGCTAAGGATCGGCGTATTACCCCCGCTACGGGTACGGCCCGCCAGGTAAAACCTGGCGGGCCGTACCCGTTGCCGGACCTGGGTGGCCAGCTCGGCCGGCCCGGTCAGGCCAGCCAGGCCGCCGTTGCCCGCGGTCAGGCCGTCGTGGCCGTGCGTTCCCCGGCCACGTCTGCGGCGGCGGAGTCGCCGGCGGCGGGCTTGAACCGGCGGATCGCCAGGCAGCTAGCCGCGCCCACCAGCAGCAGGATGACCGGCAGCACCATGGTCGAGCGCATGGCGTCCACATAGCCGAAGGTGAACACGTCGTGGCCGATTCTGCCGACCTCAGCGACCAGGTTGGCAGGAAGGCCGGCTTGCCTGGAGATGCCGCCATTCTGGCCCGCGCCGACCTGGATGCCGTTCTTGGCGGAGTTGCGGATCTCGGTGATGAACCGGCCCCGTACCTGCGCCGGCAGCGCGGCCGAACGGGCAGCGGCCTGGCTCGACATCGACGACACGAGCCTGTTCTGCAGCAGAGCGCCAACGGCGGCGGTACCGATCACCAGGCCGACCTGCCGGACGGTATTCAGCACTCCCGATGCGGCTCCGGCCATCCGCGGGTCGATGTTGCGCATCGCAACCGTGATGAGCGGCGCGAAGATGCAGCCCATGCCAAGCCCGGCCACAATCAGCGGGGCCAGGAAGCTTTGCCAGGACGAGCCCGGGTGCGCGATCAGCGCCATCCAGCCCATGCCGGCCGCGAACAGGACCAGGCCGGACATCAGGATGAACTTGCCGCCGATCTTGTCGGTCATCCGGCCTGCGACTGGCGCGACGAACATCGAGACAAGCGACGCGGGCGCCATCACGAGCCCGGCTTTCAGCGCCGAGAAGGCGAGGACGGACTGCAGGTAGATCGTGAACGGGAGGAAGATCCCCATCATGCCGATGGCGAGCACGCCCGACACCCAGTTCATGACCGCGTAGTTGCGGTCGCGGAATACCGCGAACGGCACCAGCGGCTCCCGGCCCTGCATCAGCTTCTGGACTACCAGGAAGGCCACCAGCAGCACGACGCCGACGACGAGAATGAGCGGGATGCTGATGAACGAGGTGATGGTGCCCCAGTTGTACTTCTGCCCCTCCACCAGGCCATAGCAGATGGCCAGCAGCGCCGCGCTGGCGAGCAGGACACCAGGGATGTCGAGCCGGTGCTTTCGGCCGAGCCGCAGGTCCGGGATGATCACGAAGGTCAGCGCAAGTACGATCACGCCTATCGGCAGGTTGACAAAGAAGATCCACCGCCAGTCGAAGGCAGTCACCAGCAGCCCGCCCAGGGTCGGGCCGGCGATGGTTGCCACGCCTGCCACCGCGCCCCAGACGCCGAAGGCTGCTCCGCGCCGTTCCGGCGGGAAGGTATTCGTGATGATCGTCAGCGTCTGCGGCATGAGCATGGCAGCGCCAAGTCCCTGGACGGCGCGGAACCCGATGAGCCAGCCCGGGCTGGGGGCAAGGCCGCACGCGGCCGAGGCGGCCGTGAACACGGCGATGCCCGCTGCGAACATGATCCGGGGCCCGATCAGGTCACCGAGCCGGCCGGCCGTGATGACCAGGACGGCGAGCACCAGAGCATAGGCGTTGATCACCCAGAGGATGTCGTCGAGCGATGCGTGCAGGCTCGTGATCATGTTCGGGATCGCGATATTGACAATCGTCAGGTCGAGCAGGGTCATGAAGAACCCCAGCGAGACGACCAGCAGCACCGCCCACGGGTTTCCGCGGTACTTCCTCACGTTTCCTCCAATCGCCGCGGCCTCGCCCCGCGCCGCGCGGCTGGCACCCGTCGTCAGCGGATACCAGGGTCAGCAGCAGCCTCGGCGGATGTATTTCTCCGAGTTTAGGCGCCGGCACCGACAGAATCCTGGCGCGAGGCGCGGGCCGGCCGGGCACCCCGAACCCCGTTCGGTTCCACCCGGCGGCCGGCCAGTATGCTCCCGCCATGGAACTGAACGGAACCGCGGCGATTGTCTCAGGCGGCGCCAGCGGCCTGGGTGAGGCCACCGCCCGCGAGCTTGCCGCCGCCGGCTGCGCGGTCGTCGTCGCCGATCTCAACGAGGAACAGGGCAAAGCGGTGGCGGCCGCAACGGGCGGTCGCTTCGTGCTGACCGACGTGTCCGACGAGCAATCGGTGCGGGCGGCCGTCGATCTGGCGAACACGCTCGACTCGCCCTTGCGAGTGGCCGTGAACTGCGCCGGAATAGGCTGGGCCGCCCGGACGGTGGGCCGCGACGGAACGCCGCACGACCTCGGCGCCTACCGCAAGGTAATCGACGTCAACCTGATCGGCACCTTCAACCTGATGCGGATCGCGGCGGCCGCGATCGCCAGGACGCAGCCCGCCGACGCCGACGGGCAGCGCGGGGTGATCATCAATACCGCGTCGATCGCGGGCATCGAGGGCCAGACCGGCCAGGTCGCCTACTCGGCGTCCAAGGGCGGGATCATCGGCATGACCGTCCCCGCCGCCCGGGATCTCGCGGCCATCGGGGTCCGGGTGAACACCATCTGCCCGGGCATCATCGACACCCCCATCTACGGGACCGGCCCGGCTAGCGACGAATTCAAGGCCAGGCTCGCCGCTCCGGTCGTCTTCCCGAAAAGGATGGGCACGGCCGCCGAGTTCGGCCACCTGGTCCGGGCGCTGATCGAGAACGACTACATGAACGCCGAGGTCGTCCGCTTCGACGGCGGCGTCAGGTTCCAGCCCAAGTGAGCGGCGTCAGGTTCCAGCCCAAGGGAGCGGCAGGTCCAGCCCGGGTGAGCGGCGCCAGGTCCGGCCCAAGTGAGCGGCGTCAGGTCCAGCACTGGTGAGCTGGGTCAGGTTCAGGGACAGGTGAGGTAGCGATGGCGGAAGCTGTTCTAGTCAGCGTGGAAGACGGCATCGCCGTCATCACCATCAATCGCCCGGCGGCAAGGAACGCCGTCAATGGCGACGTCGCCCGCGGCGTGGCCGGTGCCATCGGGGAACTGGACGCGAGGAACGACGTCCGGGTGCTGATCCTCACCGGCGCGGGCGGCACGTTCTGCGCCGGAATGGACCTGAAGGGCTTCCTGGCCGGCGATGTGCCGACCGTGCCTGGCCGGGGCTTCGGCGGGATCACCGAGCGGCCGCCCGCCAAGCCGGTCATCGCCGCTGTGGAGGGCTATGCGCTGGCGGGCGGCTTCGAGCTCGTGCTGGCTTGCGACCTTGTCGTGGCGAGCGAGGAAGCGAAGTTCGGGCTGCCGGAGGTGACCCGCGGGCTGGTAGCCGGGGCCGGCGGCCTGCTCAGGCTGCCCCGCCGCATCCCCTATCACCTGGCGATGGAGATCACGCTGACCGGCGGGCACTTCCCGGCCGCCAGGCTTCGTGACGCCGGGCTGGTCAGCCGGCTGGTGCCGGCCGGCCGGGCACTGGCCGGAGCGCGGGAGCTCGCCGCCCGCGTGGCGCGCGGCGCCCCGCTGGCGGTTGCCGCCAGCAAGCGGGTCATCGTGGAATCGGCTGACTGGGATGCCGCGGAGGCCTTCGCCCGGCAGAGCGAGATCATCAGCGCGGTATTCACCTCCGCGGACGCGATGGAGGGAGCGGTCGCGTTCGCCGAGAAGCGGGCGCCTGCCTGGCGCGGCGAGTGAGCCGCAGAACATGACAGTTCCGCAGATCAGCGTTGTAGTGCCGCCGGGTACGGGGCCGGCGACCTGATCTTCGGCTGCCGGGGCGGCGGCGGGCTGATGTCCTCCAGCTTGTACGCAGCCGTCCCTGGCCGGCGCCACTGACCGGGCCGGGCGATCGGCGGCCGGCGCCCCCGCCCGTGGCTCGCGGCGGGTCGCGGCCGCCGGGTCCGGCTAGCCCGCGCTCCGGGGCGCTGGCTGGGAGAAGCCGGTCAGGGCGGCCAGGCCGCGCTTCGGGGCGTAGGCGGCGAGGTTCTGCCTGAGCTTGCCGCGACCGCGGTGCAGCCGGGACATGACGGTGCCGATCGGCGTTCCCATGATCTCCGCGATTTCCCGGTACGGGTAGCCCTCGATGTCGGCCAGGTAGACAGCCACCTTGAACTCCTCGGGCAGATCGCGCAGCGCGCGCAGGATCTCCGAGTCGGCCAGCCGGTCAAGTGCCTCCGACTCGGCCGAGCGGGCCGGGGCCGCCAGCGGGTCGGTGCCGGCCTGCCAGTCCTCATGGAAGTCGGTGCCAAGCGCCTGCAGCGGCTCACGCCGCTTCTTCCGGTAGCTGTTGATGAACGTATTGGCCAGGATCCTGTGCAGCCAGGCGCGCAGGTTGGTGCCCGGCATGAACTGGTGGAACGCCGCGTACGCCTTGGCCGAGGTCTCCTGGACCAGGTCCTCGGCATCGCAGGGGTTCCTGGTCATCCGGAGCGCCGCCGGGTACAGCTGGCCGAGGAACGGCAGGACGTCCTGCTCGAACCGGCTATCCTGGTCCGGAACCTGCTCGCTCGGGCTCATCGTCGCTCCGCTCTTCGTTAACCTGTCACCTTATAGACGTAGCGGAGCGCTGTCCGGACGCGTGATGCAGGCAACAATGCGGTTACGGGACGCTATCGCTCTTGACAACAGGCTAGTTTCCCGCTGTCTTCGGCGCTATCGCGGCCCCCGCTTGGCCGGACCTGCGGAGTCAGATCCAGCCGTGGCCGCCGGGGTGATACCACATCCGGGACAGCCAGGAAGCGTACGGGATGGTCTTGGCGGCCAGCACCGGGTACATGTAGGCGAAGTTCGCCAGCACGGCGATCAGGTAGGCGCCGGAGACGGTCGCGCCCGCCGCCCGGCGGGCCGGGCCGGCCCGCGCGGAGCCGATGAGCAGCCCGATGCAGAGCGTGATCGAGATCACCAGGAACGGGTCGAACACCACCGCGTAGAAGTAGAACATCGTGCGGTGGTCGTGCCAGGCGAACCAGAACCAGGGCAGCCAGCCGGCGGCCACGCCGGCCAGCACGGCGCCGGCCCGCCAGTCCCGGCGGGCAAGCCACCAGCCCAGGCAGACGATGAGCGCGAGGATGGAAGCCCACCAGATGGCCGGGGTGCCGATCGCGAGCACCTCCTGCTCCGTGGTGCCGAGCTTCCCGCACGTGACCGTCTGCGGCAAGCACTGTGAGTAGAACGAGACCGGCCGGCTCATCACCAGCCACGTCCACGGCCAGGACTGGTAGGGGTGATGCGCCGCGAGAGTGACGCTGAACTGCCACATCGCCCTGTTGTACTGGTACAGCGAGTCAAGGGCGGACAGCACCGGGGTGTGGTTCCCGTGCTGCGCGGCCCAGTTCCTGCCGTAGCCCCCGCTTGAGGCAAGCCAGCCGCTCCAGGAAGCGATGTACGCGGCGACCGGGACCAGCCCGAAGGAAACAGGGAGCCAGCTTGCGTCGCGCAGCAGCGCGCCGCGCCACGGCCGGGCATAGCCAGCGGCCCGGCGGGCGCCGAGGTCCCAGGCGAAGGTCAGGCAGCCGAACACCGGGATGTACCAGATCCCGTTCCACTTGGACGCGCAGGCAAGGCCAAGGCACAGCCCGGCCGCGACTCGCCACCAGCGGATGCCGAGCCGCGGCCCGCCGTCGTCGGCCAGGCTCGAGGCGGCTGCCGCGGCGATCCGCGCGCGGGAGCGATCGCGGTCGACCACCAGGCAGCCGAACGCCGCGAGCACCCAGAACATCACGATGATGTCGAGCAGGGCGGTACGGCTCATCACGAACTCGAGCCCGTCCAGCGCGAGCAGCAGCCCGGCCACGCAGCCGAGCAGCGTGGACCTGGT
>DATGVY010000019.1:0-6311 GCA_035299845.1 Streptosporangiaceae bacterium | reverse complement strand
GCTCTGCCGGCCGGCCCGGCATCACTTTCATCATCGCGCCGCATGGCGCATGCCCAGTCGGCCACCGCGTATGGATCCTGTTAAGGTTTTGCGCTTATCAGTTCGAGAGTCGCCCCATCCCCGAGCCTGCGCCGGACGATGTTCGTCAGCTCTCCCTCGATGACTCTGCGCATGCCAGTCGCGGGGTGAGAGTCCATCACGACGTAACGGACCCGTTCGCCGGTGATTTCCCGCCAGATGCGGAAGCCGGGGAACTGCTCGCGCAGGCCGGCCAGTTCGCCCGGTCCGGCGTCATGAGCGGTGTCGAGGTTGTCCATGCCTGTGACGGTAGGGAGGCTTCGGTGCGGCGGTCTATAGTGTTGCGGAAAGTTGCGCTAAACTGAGTTCCCTCAGAGTCTTCACGATGAGCGCCCGCGCCGCTTGCCCGTAGACGGCCGCCGATCTGAGGTGCTCGAACATCCTGGCGTACAGTTCGATCTCTTGCGGCCGGGTGGCTTCGATGCTCGCCGTGGGCGTTTCCAGTGCGACCAGGGAGTTGTCGAAGATCCAGAAGCCGGCGGAGCCGACAGCAGTCCTTTCCGTCATCATCGGGATGATCCCCAGTGAAACGGCCGGCAGCGACATCACCGCAAGCAGGCGGTCCAGCTGCCCAGCCTGCGTCTCGGCGGTGCCGAACCACGTGCGCAGCGCCTGCTCTTCCAGCACGACAGCGAACCGCCTGCGGCCCTGGTATATGACGCGCTGACGTTCCATGCGGGCGGCGACAGCGGCCTCAAGATCGTTTGGGGTGTCGAGGAACTTGATCCAGAACGAGAGCATAGCGGCGGCGTACTCTGCTGTCTGGAACAAGCCGGGTATGACGTTGTGCTCATAGATGCGGAACAATTCGGTCCGCTGGTACAGCGGAACGGTGTGGGGTCCCAGGACCCGTTTCATGCCCCCGCGGGCCTGCCGCCGGAATTCGAGGTAAGCGGACTCAACGGCGCGGGCGGTGGCGATCAAGTCGGGGACTTGCTCGTCCGCGCGGCAGGCCCGGCACCAGTCGCGGATGTCCTCGTCGGAAGGGGCTTGCACCCCGTGCTCGATCTTGCTCACCCGCGTGAAGTGCTGGCCCGTCGCAGCCGCCAGGGTCCGGCCCGTGAGGCCCGCGTCCTTGCGGAGTTCCCTAAGGCGTGCCCCCAGCGCTTCCTGTACCTGCTTGGCCGAGCTAGAGGGGATGGTAGTCACGGTGGCGCATTGCCAACTCCATTCCGTAGGTTGCGAAGTGTTGCGCTCAAGCGATTCTTGCCCGGGGCACTGGCTCAGTCAAGAGGCGCACGGCCGCGGGGGTTGGGTTTCCGCCTTATAGCGCACGAAACCACCGCGATCATGGACGAACAAGTTCAGCCAGTGGCCGTGTCGGAGACGACGGTGCCGAACTGTCTCCGGTGAAAGATCGGCGGCTGCCCTTTGTAGACCCGGACCCGGTGCACCCGAGCTGGCCTCCCTCGCCGGTGCACCTGTTGCCCGCCATTCATTCTGAACGCTGACGTCACTCCCGACGGATACGGGGCACCGGACCGGCTTGGCCGAAGTCCCGCGTCGACGTTCACGATGACGCGGGGACGTTCATCGGGACGGTCCCGCCGCTGGATCTGGCCGGCATCTCGGAGGCCCGGGCGTCTTCAATCGTCGTGTTCCCAGGCTTCGATGCCTTCCCTGGCTGCCAGGGCAGCGATGACGAGCGCTGCGGCCGGGTCGGCCCACCACCAGCCGAGCCACGCGTTGAGGCCGAGGCCTGTCAGGGCAGCAGCGGAGGTGAAGGCGCAGAAGGCGGTTTCGGCGGAGTCGGCAATGAGGGTGCGGCTGCCCAGGGCCTGCCCGGTGCGGCGCTTGGCGATGGCCAGGCCCGGCATGACGAGCAATGCGGCGGCTGTGATGGCAAGTCCCGCCACAGGCTGTCCTGGCCGGGCGTGGCTGACAAGATCATGGATGCTTTCGGCGGCGAGGTGGGCGGCGAGTGCGAAGAACGTCACGCCGATGAGCCGGACGGCGCGGGTCTCGCGCTCTTCCCCGTCGCTGCGCAGCTGCCAGATCACGATGCCGGCGGAGAACAGCTCGATCACCGAGTCCAGGCCGAAGCCGGCCAGGGCGATGGAGGAGGCGATGACGCCCGCGGTGATCGCGACCGCGGCCTCAACGGTCATCCAGGCCATGCTGGCGTACTCCAGCCAGAATCCCCGGCGCCGCAGCCGGGCTAGCTCGCCATGCGGGGTAATCATCGGTCTCTCCGGTCTGGAGCTGGGCAGCCTGGCATGGCGCGGTGGGCTGGCGCTAGATGACGCCGGTGCCGATGGCGACGCCCACGCCGATGAGGACCAGGCCGCCGAGCAGCTCCCCGCGCTGCCCGGCGCGCATCCCGATTCTCGCGCCCAGCTCCAGTCCCGCCAGCGACATCACGACACTCACCGTGCCGATGACGACAGCAGCAAGCGGGAGGCTGACATGGTAGGTGCCGAGCGCGAACCCGACCGCGAGATTGTCGATGCTCAGCGCGATCCCGGTGACGAGCAGCCGGCCGAGCTGCTGCTGGTCCGCAGGAGGGCCAGGTGCCCCGGCGGCACCGGCGCGCAGGGCCTTGATGAGCCCGTACGCGCCGGTGGCGATCAGCAAGCCAGCGCCCACCCAGCGCGCGGCGTGCCCGAGAGTGCTGGCCAGGGCATGCCCGAGCGCCAGGCCCAGGATCGGCATGCCAGCCTCGAAGATCCCGAACACCACGCCGACGCGCACGCGGGTCCGGGCGTCGACGCCGGCGACGCCGATACCGATCGCGGCGGCGAAATTCGACAGGCCCAGCGAGAGGGCCACCAGCACGAGCGCGAGCACCGGGCCACCGTACCCATCCCGCCTGGCCAGCGTGCTCCCGTGCCGGCAGGCGGCGAGCGCGGCCACCCGCCCGAGCCGGCGATCTCCACGAGCCCGCGCGGCGAACGCTCCGTGACAGTCGCTGCCGGACTTGACGGCTGTCGCCGAACGGGTCCCCGATGGCCACCATGTTCACGGAGCTGTCGCCGCTGGTAATAGGGTTCCGGTCCCCGTCGTGTTCAGAATGTATGACGCTGCATGCTCATATTGGAGGGCAGGCAACAGCACCTCAGCCGACCTCAGCGAGAAGGCCGGGTCTGCCACGTCGATGAACGGGGCACGGGAACCCGAGGCGAGTCTCATCACTCCTCCATTGGTAGTCGGCGGCAGGCCGCGGCCACGGGCGATCTGGCAGCGACGACACCCGTCGTGGCCAAGGCCGCAAGGCGCCAGCTCAACAACAGGCCGATCGCCGCCGACGCGACCATCAGCGCAACGAGAACCCCACCAGAGTCCCGTACGCAGCCGAGAGGCGCACCTGTCCGGGGACGAGCCACACTAAGGACCGCGGCGGGGGCCGCTACGCGCCTGCTGCCAGCGGATCGTGGTGCTGTGGCTTGCGGGCTGCCAGCCGCTCGACGATGCCCAGCTTGAACCGGTCGTGGTCATCGACAGCGAACCCCAGCTCCTGCACGTGCCTGATCGGGCGGCGCCGGAAGTGCTCTCCCTGAGCCGGGACGCTTACCACCTCGATCAGCGCCTGCGCGGCCCGGGCGGGCCAGGGCGAGGCCTCCACGTGGTCAGCGAGCAGCAGCAGCCCGCCTGGCCGCAGCACCCGGGCCATCTCGGCTACGGCCAGGCGGTCGTCGGGGATCGCGCACAGCGAGAACGTGCAGACCACCGTATCGAAGCAGTCGGCGGGAAACTGCAGCGCCTGCGCGTCACCGAGGCGCAGGTCCACGGCCAGGCCCAGCTGCCCGGCCCGGTCCCGGGCGATGTCCAGCATCGCCGGGCTCTGATCCACCCCGGTCAGCTGCACGCTGCCGGGGTAGCAGGCGAGGTTCAGGCCGGTGCCGATCGCGACCTCCAGCACCTGCGCCTCGGCCCTGGAGCAGACCCACTCGCGGCTGCCGGCGAACAGGTGCCGGTCGAAGAATCCCATCTGCCTGTCGTAGGAGCGCGCATGCTTATCCCAGTAGCGGCGCTGCCGGTCTTCGCGGCCTGATCGCGGCATGTCCTGTCCCCTTCCTGCTGATACGTGCCGGACGCGGCCGGGCACCTCATGGCTGCCGGCCTCCGCTCCGCTCGCCGGAGCCGAGATCGCGGGCGAGCCACCCAGCCGCGAGCACTGCCAGAGTGATGACCGCTAGCGCCGCCGCGGCGCCGTAGATCATCATTGCCACGCCTATGCCGTACATTCCGTTCATCATCTCCAGGACTCCGAATTCCAACAGCACGAGGGTCGCCGTCCCGCCGCTGAACACGCGGCTGCGGAACAGGGCGAGGTCGACCATGGGCGCGCTCGCGCGGGACTCGACGGCGGCGAAGGCGCCTGCGGCGGCAGCGGCAAGCGCGAAGCAGGCGAGGATAACCGGGGAGGTCCAGCCGGCCTGGTGGCCTTGGATCAGAGCGTAGGTGAGGGCGGACAGGGATGGTGGAGGTGGCCAGGCCCGGCAGGTCCAGGCTACGGCGCATGCCCCGGTCGCGGGAATCGCTGATCGCCGCCGCGCCAGAGGAGGTCACCGCGCCCGCGGCGGGCCGGGTCACCGCAGTGCCGTTCGGCGTGAACGCCGGGGCGATCCAGGCCGGCGCTGCCGACCCGGCCGGACCCAGGTCCCGCCCGGCCTGAGGCCAGGAAGGCTGTGGACCAGCCTGCTAGGTGATCACCCGCCCGGCGGCGACCCCCCGGCTGGCGGGCATCGTGCTCAGCGCCTGGGCATCCGTGCTCGACTACCTCGCTGCCGAGATCTTCGGAAGCCTCCTCCGGCTGATCAGCGACACCGGACAGCTCTATCAGGCGCACGTCCGCGCCATGATGCTCGACATGGGATTCCAGCACGCCCTCGTCGAGCCCTCTTACCCCGGGCTGACAGCGCAAGCCCGCGCGCTGCGGCTGGCGGCATCGCTGCGGGCGCCTGCCCCGCTCAGCCGACTTGCACGGCTGCGTGTCTGCCCCCTGCTGGCCGCTGCGACCCGCCCGTGGCTGCTGGGCGGAAAGCCTCGCCGGCCGCCAAGGCATGCGGGCCTGCAGAATCGTCAGGCGTCAGCAGCGCAACCGGCAGGTCAGGCCCTTGGGGCGGCGGCCTTGAGTGCGGTCACGGGGAGCCAGCCGTCGTGCTTCCACACGATCTTGCCGGAGGCGGAGGTGAGCACGAACCATGGCTGGTCCTGCACGCCGTACCCGTCGGCGAGCCTGCCGCTGGCATCCAGGGCAACCGGGTAGCTGAGCGGCCGACCTACCTGCGCGATAAAGGACCGCGCCGCATCGGGGGATAGCTCGGTGGCGGTCTCGTCGACGGCGACGAGCTGCGGCAGCTTGCCGTGTCGTGCTGCTCGCGCATATCTGCTGAGAGCGGTGAGCTGGGCGCGCAGGTCGGAGGTCTAGGCGAGCCAGGTGGCGAAGAACAGGACGAGACGGGGGCGGCCGGGACCCAGGGTGACCGACCCGGAGGGAACCGCGTTCAGCCTGGCCCGCGCGGTAGGGGCGAGCCCGCCGATATGGGCCAGGGAGCGCTGGCTGGCCAGCTTCGGGTGGCCGGGCAGCAGGCTGGCGGCCTCCTCGGCGAGGATCTGCGCGGCCTGGCCGATGCTGTCATAGGCCATCGTGGTCAGGTAGACCTTCCGTTCCCGGCCGCGCTGATCGATCACATAGAGGGCCGGGGTGTGGTCGATCCGGCCAGCCTGGATCTGCACGTAGATGTGGTAGGCCTTCCAGGCCGCTTTCAGCTGCGCGGGCGAGCCGGTCAGGAAATCCCACTGGTTGACCATGCCATGGGCACGGGAGTAGGCCATCACGTCGCTCACTGCCGTGGCCTGAGGGTTGGCGTCCACCCCCAGCAGCTGCACCTGATCCCCGGCGGCACCGAGCAGTTCCCTGGCTTCCAGCATGCTGGCCGTGGTCAGCGGGCACACCGTCGTGCACTGCGAGTCGGTGAACGCCAGGATTACCACCTTGCCGCGGAACCGGCTGAGCGACATCGGCTGGCCGAACTGGTTGACCAGCCGGAAGCCCGGCGCCGGATCTCCGCCCAGCGAGGTGCCAGGGTCCAGATCGGGGTTGGCCGCGGCCGCTTGCATCTGCCCGCTACTCGCCTGCGCGGCCGGGTTCGCAGTGCCTCTGACGGTGGTACCGCACGCCGCCACGCCCAGCAGCCCGGCCATGAAACCGATCCAGAACGGCATCCGCAGCTGCATCCGCGCGGTCAACTTGCTCCCGTCCACGGCACTCATCCTGCCATCCGCCCGGG
>DATGVY010000018.1:0-10999 GCA_035299845.1 Streptosporangiaceae bacterium | reverse complement strand
CGGGCCGTCCGCCGCCGGGCCGTCCGCCGCCGGGCCGTCCGCCGCCGGGCCGTCCGCCGCCTCGCCGGCCGGCTCCGTGCTCCGGGTAGACGGCGGCGCGAGTGCCAACGACCTGCTGATGCAACTGCAGGCCGACCAGCTTCAGATACCCGTCGAGCGACCAGTCGTTGCGGAGACGACGGCACTTGGCGCCGCTTTCCTGGCCGGCCTCGGCACGGGCGTCTGGTCGTCGCCCGCGGAACTGGCAGCTACCTGGAGACTTGACCGCCGGTTCGTCCCTGGTGCCAGGGACGAGTCCGCCTATGCCCGCTGGCGCCGGGCCGTCGAGCGCACCAAGGGCTGGGCTCGCTAACATGGCTATTCGTCGGATACTGGCCGTGGTGCCTGCCGGTTATTGGCCTGCCGGCAGCGTGCGTATCCCGATTGGCTCCGTGCGGACGTTGCGGAGCGCTGCCTTGATGATGCCGATGACCATTCCCGGCTCGGACCTGATCTGCTGCGGGCTGAAATGCAGCACCACTATGCCGCAGGCACCCATTCTGGCGTGCCTGCGCATCGTTCGTTCCCAGTCTGCAGGCGACAGGTGCCACTCGCGGGAGTCCACCTCCACGGCAAGTCCGGCGTCAGGCCACCAGGCATCCGGTACGGCCAGCAGGGCATCGCCGTTGTAGAGCCGGGCGTTGAACATGAATGAGCTTCACTCAGTCCGCGGCGGCCACTTCGCCGGGCTTCGCGGCCCCTTCGCCGGGCTTCCCGGCCCCATCGCCCGGCTTCGCGGCCCCATCGCCGGGCTTCGCGGCCCCATCGCCACGGCCGCCGATGCCGACACGGCCGACACGGCCGACAACTGGCAGCCTGGTCTTCGCCCGCTGCGCGTACTTATCCACGTACTCCTGGCCGGACAGCGTCATGATGGCGTACATGATCTCGTCGGTCATCGCCCTGAGCACGATCCGGTCCGACTCCAGGCCGTAATAGCGCGAGAAATCCAGCGGCTTGCCGAACCGCACTCCCGGCCGTATCCCCAGCCGCGGCGCGATCTTGCCGGGCGGCTGGAGCTCGAAGGTGCCCACCATCGCGCACGGAATCACCGGCGCCCTGGCCTCCAGGGCCAGCCGGGCAACGCCGGTCTTGCCCCGGTAGAGCCTGCCATCCGGGGTCCGGGTGCCCTCGGGGTAGATGCCAAGCACGTCACCGCGTGCCAGCACTCGCAGGCCGGTCCGTAGCGCGCGCTCGCTGGCCTCGCCGCCAGCCCTGTCCACCGGGATCTGGCCGACGCCATAGAAGAACACCCGGCTGGCTATGCCCTTCAGGCCCCGGCCGGTGAAGTACTCGGCCTTGGCGAGGAAGGCGACCTTGCGCGGGAGCGGCAGCGGCGCGAAGAAGTGATCGGAGAACGACAGGTGGTTGCTGGCGATGATGGCCGGCCCCTCCCTGGGGACGTTCTCAGCGCCGTCGGCCCACGGGCGGAAGACCACGCGGAGGATCGGCCCGAGTATCGCCTTAACCACCCAGTAGAACACGCTCATATGCTCCCACGGGACTGCCTGCAGGGGGATGTTGCGCGCGTAGCCGGTTGCCGGCCGCTACGGGTTCCGGCGCAGCGCGCTGGCATGCGACGATCGGGTTTGACGCAGTATTGCCCGGAGAGGACCTCATGCCGATGCCCGTGATGCCCGGTGCCGAGGCCTTCAGCCACGACGGATCCAGCACCGGCGTCCTGCTCTGCCATGGGTTCACCGGCAGCCCCCAGTCGCTGCGGCCCTGGGCGGAATACCTGGCCGATGCCGGCCTGAGTGTCTCGCTGCCCCGGCTGCCAGGGCACGGGACGACATGGCAGGAGATGGCACGAACCCGGTGGGAGGATTGGTATGCCGAGGTCAGCCGGGCCTTCGACGTACTCCGCGGGCGGTCCGACCAGATCTTCGTGATGGGCCTGTCGATGGGCGGCTGCCTGGCGCTGCGGCTGGCCGAGTTGCAGGGCCCGGCGGTCAGCGGGCTGGTGCTGGTGAATCCTTCGGTGACCGCCGACACGAGGTTGTTCGCCATGGCCCCCGTGCTGAAGCTGCTCGTGCCGTCGCTCAAGGGCATCACCAGCGACATTAAGAAGGAGGGCGTCAAGGAACTCGGCTACGACCGGATACCGGTGCGGGCGGCGGCGACCCTGCCAGGGCTCTGGCGGAGTACAACGGAACGCTTCAGGGATATTACGCAGCCCGTTCTGGTCTATCTCAGCACCGAGGACCATGTCGTCGGTACCGCCAGCATCAACGTCCTGCGGGCGGCGCTGCCGCCGGAACAGCTGACGGTCCGCGAGTGCGAAAACAGCTTTCATGTCGCAACCCTGGACAACGACGCTCAGGCCATCTTCACTGGCAGCCTGGAGTTCGTCCGGACGCATACCCGAGCGGGGAGGGAATAGGGGGTTGGCAGAGAGGGAACGCGCGGAGGACATGAGCGGCGAGGACGCGGCCTGGCGTGATCTTGTCGCCCGGTTCGACCTGCCCGGCGGGCCGGACGGGACGGCACCGCCCTGGCCAGAGCGTGAGGACCTGCCGCCAGCCCGGCACCAGCAGCCACGCCGCGGCACGGAAGCTCAGGCCGATACGGAAGCTCAGGCCGGCACGGAAGCTCAGGCCGATACGGAAGCTCAGGCCGGCACGGATGCTCCCGCAGACGTCGTGCCAGGTGCCGCGGTGCCAGACGACGCCGTGGCAGATCGCGTGCCAGGTGCCGCCGTGGCAGATGACGCCATGCCACATGCCGCGCTGGCAGACGACGCCGCCGGGGCATCCGCCGCTACCGCAGGCACCGCCGCCGCAGGCACCGCCGCCGCAGGCACCGGCACCGATGCGGCCTTGGCCGACGGCGACTCCAGCGCCAACGCCGCGGACGCGGGCGAGGACCAGCCCGGCAGGAGTCCGGAGCATGGCAGAGCCGATGGTCGTGGCGGCAGCGAGGAGCAGGCCGCCGCAACCAAGGCCGGCCCGCCAGAGCCCGCGATCCCGGATTGCACGAGGGTCATCAAGCCCGCAGTCCCGGTCCAGCTGCCCGCAACCGACGATGACGACGAGGATCACTACATCCCGCCTCCGCCGCCGCCGCTCCCCGTTCTTGACCCGGTTGCCAAGGGTGCGTGGGTCGCGCTCTTCGGCGGGCCCGCCTACCTGCTCGTCGCGACGTCGGCCGGTTGGATGCTGCCCGGCTGGGCGACGTTCGGCGCGGTCGGGGCATTCGTCGGCGGTTTCGCCGTGCTCGTCATCCGGATGGGCGACAAACCGTCCCGTGGCTCAGGACCCGACAGCGGCGCGGTCCTGTAGGAAGGCTCCGCCGCGGCCCTTCGCGGCGGCCGGCCGGGGGCGGGACGCTGCGGCCAGGATCGGGGATGGCACGGCAGGAACACCCGACGGGCCTGAACGGGTGGTACCCGGCCAGCCGGTCCGGCTGCGAGATGCCGACCGCAGGTGAGCCGCTGCGCGCCAGGTCCGCGGCCCCGGCCAGGCCAGCGTCAGCCCCGAGCTCGGCGAGCCTGACCTCGGCGAACGGCCGGTAGGTCATGCCGGCCGCAGGTTAACCCCTGCGCGCCAGGTCCGCGGCCCCGACCAGGCCAGCGTCAGCCCCGAGCTCGGCGAGCCTGATCTCGGCGAACGGGCGGTAGGTCTTGCCGGTCAGGCTGCTCTCGAAGGCCGCCCGCGCCGGGCAGATCAGCAGGTCACCAGCTTCGGAGACGCCGCCGCCGATCACGAAGCAGCCAGGGTCGAGAATCGCGGCCAGGTCGGCCAGCCCGTGGCCGAGCCAGCTGCCGACGATGTCGAAGCAGCGAAGCGCACCCGGGTCGCCTTCACGAGCCGCCTGCGTGATGGCTGGCCCGCTGATCCCCTCCGGTGTGCCGCCGCCAAGCTGGAGCAGGCGGACGGCGCCGGCGGGCGAGCGCCCGGCGAATTCGCGTGCCTCGGCGACCAGCGCGTTGCCGCTCGCGTACTGCTCCCAGCAGCCGCGGTTGCCGCAGCCGCACAGGCGCCCGTCGGGCACCACCCGGTAATGCCCTGGCTCACCGCCGACCCCCCACCTGCCCCGGTAGAGCTGACCGTTCACCACGAATCCCGCACCGATGCCGGTCCCGACCGTGACGAGCACGACGTGCTTGTGGCCTCGGGCAGCGCCGAAGATGGTCTCCGCCCAGGCGCTGGCGTTCGCGTCGTTCTCGACGACCACCGGAAGGCCGACCCGGTCCTCGACCTTCTTCTTGACAGGCTCGTCGCGCCAGGCCAGATTGGGCGCGAAGAGGACAGTTGCCCTGGCCTCATCGACGAAGCCCGCGGCGCCGAGGCCAACCGCGGCGGCCTGATGACGGCCGAGCAGCTCGATCACGGTGTCGCTGATGGCATCCGCCGTCTGCTGCGGGCTCGCCGCCGGCGTAGCACGCTTCACCTTCTCCAGGATCTTGCCCTGCTCATCCACCACGCCGGCCGCGACTTTCGTGCCCCCGACGTCAACTCCGATCGTCAGGGCCACGGGCCGGCCTCCCCGGGCTTCCTGGGGTCACCTTCTCCAGGATGTTGCCCTGCTCATCCACCACGCCGGCCGCGACTTTCGTGCCCCCGACGTCAACTCCGATCGTCAGGGCCACGGGCCGGCCTCCCCGGGCTTCCTGGAGTCCCCGTTTTGCTGTTCCGGGCCGGCCGCCGGCACGTCATCCGCCGGCCCGTCAGCCGCAGGCTCCGATCCTTGGTCATCCCCGGCCGGCCCGCGGGCTCCCGCAGCTCCCGCCCGCGGCGGCGAACTGGGATTCCCCGGCGGCTCCGCGGGACCAGGCTTCGCGGGACCAGACTTCGCAGGACCAGGCTTCGCAGCCAGGGCCGAATCGAACGCATCGACGGCGTCCTGGATAACCGTCGCGAAGATGTCGCCGGCGCTGGACAAATGCGAGCCGAGGCCCGGACCTGCCCCCTTGAACTTGCGGGCGGCCCGGCACAGCGGGCACCATTCACACTCTGGCGCTTCCCCGCCCGGCGGCTCGTTCGTGGCGCTTTCCCACACGTCATCCCGGCCAGCGTCACCATAGCCGAACGTCTTGCGGAGATTGTCGCGCACCTCCCGGGTGAACCCGCGGGCGCCGGACCGCATCAGCCATCGCTGGAAATCGCCGAGCGGGTCGCTGCCCTGCCGTCCCGAATCCTGGGTCATATCGCGCCTCCGCCGCTCTCAGCCCGCGTTTTGAGGCCTTTCAGCGCGGTATCAATGATGGTCCTCTCCGCCCTCCGCCTGAGCATCCTGATCATCGGAATCCGGACGGCGATGGTCAGGTCGTAGGTGACGTCGGTGCCGCTGCCCCGGTCGGCAAGCAGGTAGCCGCCAGCCAGCTCGGAAATCATGGTGCCGGGCTCAGCCGGATCGAACTCCCAGCGGACCTGCGCATCGCCGTCCCACTGGTAGCGGAGCACGAACCGGTCCCTGATCACCCCCGCGTCCAGGGTAAAGCGAACCCGGCGTGCCCGGCCATTGTCGAATTGCTCGATCACCTCGGCGGCACGCACGCCGGTCGCCCACTCCGGGTAGGCGGCGAAGTCAGCGATGACGGCCATCACCGCCGCCCTCGGCACCGCCACAGTGATGCTCGACGTAGTCCTGTCCGCCATGCTCGGAGCGTACCGCCAGACCGGCGTTACCAGACCAGAACGCACCGCCGCGGACGCCGCACGGCCATCGGCTACCAGGTCAGGACGTGTGGCCTTCCGGTAGCGCGGAAGTGGCCGACGTTGATGCATTCGGTGCGGCCGATTCGCAGCCGGCCGACCAGCGGCTGGTGCACGTGGCCGAACAGCACGTATCGCGGCTGAGTCGCCCTGACCGCGTCGAGCAGCGCCGCGCTGCCCCGTTCCAGCCGCTGCGCGACCGTGTCGAAGAGCAGCTCAGGAATGTCGGGCGGAATGTGCGCGCACAGCACGTCCACCGCGCCGACCGCCGCCACCTTTGCCGAGTAGGCGTCGTCGTCGAGCTCATACGGCGTCCGGTACCGGGAGCGCAGCCCGCCGCCCACGAAGCCGAACGACCAGCCGTCAAGCTCAACCCGCTGACCGTCGAGCACGTGCTGACCCGGCCGCACGTGCGCATCCCACATGCGGGGAATGTCGACATTGCCGTAGGTCAGGTATGACGGCGTCGGCATGGCCGCGAACAGCTCCGCGTACTGCCGCGACGCCGCGGCCTCGACATGCCGGGCCGGCTCACCGTCCAGCCCGGCCCATAGCCGCGCCGACATCGCCCTGGCCTCATCGAATCGCTGCGCCGTGCGCAGCGCGATGAACTCGCGCGCCGCCTCCGCGCCGAACAGGTCGGGAAAGATGCCGCGCCGGTGATCGGCATAATCCACGAACAGCAGCAGATCGCCGAGGCAGATCAGCGCGTCAGCGCCGTCGGCGGCGGTGGCCAGCGCATCGGTCCTGCCGTGCACGTCACTGACCACGTGAACCCGCATGATCACAGGGTAGGCAGACCGGACGGCCGGCCAGACCGCCAGCCCGGCCGGATGCGCACGGCGCAGGCGGCGAGGGAGCCCCGCGCCCTGGGCTGGCCCTCGCCCGGCGCGATACCGTCCAGGGAGATCCGCGGAACGCAGCCTGCTGAGGAGAACCATTGCGTACCTACAGCGCTCCAGCCGTGGCCGACGTGGCTGATTCTGCCAGCCTCACGGACATCGTCTTCACGCGCGCCAGCCGGGACCCTGCCGCCGTCATTCTGCGCAGGCGGACCGGCGCCGGCCAATGGCAGGACGTCACCGCCGGCATATTCCGCGATGAGGTGTCAGCCCTCGCCCGGGGGATCATCGGAGCCGGGATCGAGCCGGGTGACCGGGTCGCCCTGCTGTCGCGGACGCGTTACGAGTGGACTCTGATCGACTACGCAATCTGGACCGCGGGCGCCGTCACGGTGCCGGTCTACGAGACCTCATCAGCGGAGCAGGTCGAGTGGATACTCGGCGACTCGGGCGCCCGCGCCGTGTTCGCCGAGACGACCGAGCACGCGGCCGCCATCGGCGGCATCCGCGCCCGGCTCACCGGCCTTGACCTCGGCGTCTGGCAGATCAGCGAGCTTGACAAGCTGATCGCGGGCGGCGCGCGGGTCAGCGACGGCCAGCTGGCGCAGCGCCGGGAGCAGCCTCATGCCGCCGACCTTGCAACGATCATCTACACCTCTGGCACGACCGGCCGCCCGAAAGGATGCGAGCTCACGCACCGCAACTTGCTCGCCGGCGTGCGCAACGCGGTGGCCGGCCCGCTCCGCAAGATCTTCGATATGCCCGGCAGCTCGACCATGCTCTTCCTGCCCCTCGCGCACTCCT
Source organism: Streptosporangiaceae bacterium (assembly GCA_035299845.1). GTDB lineage: Bacteria > Actinomycetota > Actinomycetes > Streptosporangiales > Streptosporangiaceae > Palsa-506. The sequence goes on along the minus strand of DATGVY010000018.1, from coordinate 3,657 downwards.
TCGCCAGGATCATCCAGGTCGGCTGCCTGGAGGCCGGCGTCGTCCTCGGGCACTGGCCGGATGCAAGCACGCTGATCCAGGGGCTGCCCGAGTTCCAGCCCACGTTCCTGCTGGCCGTGCCCCGGGTCTTCGAGAAGGTCTACAACAGCGCGCAGCAGCAGGCGTCCGCCAGCAGGGCAAGGAGCCTGATCTTCGGTGCCGCCGCGGAGACGGCGATCGCATGGAGCAGGCTGGCAGGAAGCGGTCCCGCAGGCCCCGCGGGCAACGGCCCCGAAGGCAACGGCCCCGCAGCCAACAGACCCGAAGGCAACGGGCCCGCAGCCAACAGACCCGAAGGCAACGGGCCCGCGGGCAATGGGCCTGCGGGCAACGGCCCCGCGGCCAACGGCCCCGCAGCCAACCGCGCCGCCGGGCCCGGCCTGCCGCTGCGGCTGCGGCACGCGCTCTTTGACCGGCTCGTCTACGCCAGGCTGCGTGCGGCGGTCGGCGGCAAGGTGCAGTACGCAGTGTCCGGCGGCGCCCCGCTCAGTGACCGGCTCGGCCATTTCTTCCGCGGCGCCGGCCTGCCCGTGCTGGAGGGCTACGGGCTCACCGAGACCTCGGCCGCCGCGACGGTGAACAAGCCGGACCAGCACAAGATAGGGACCGTCGGCCTCCCCCTGCCCGGGGTCAGCGTGCGCATCGCCGACGACGGCGAGATCCTCATCAGCGGGCCGAACGTCTTCTCCGGCTACTGGGCCAACCCCGCGGCGACCACCGAGATGCTCGATGCCGACGGCTGGCTGCACAGCGGGGACCTTGGCGACCTCGATGACGAGGGCTTCCTGCGGGTCAGCGGCCGGAAGAAGGAGATAATCGTCACCGCGGGCGGCAAGAACGTCTCACCCGCCGTCCTTGAGGACAGGCTCCGCGCGCACCCGCTGGTCAGCCAGTGCATGGTGGTAGGCGACGGGCGCCCCTACATCGCCTGCCTGGTGACGATCGACGAGGAAGCGCTCGGCTTCTGGAAGGAACGCCATGGCCGCCCGGCAACGGCATCCCCCGCGGACCTCGCCGACGACCCGGACCTCCTCGCGGAGATCCAGACGGCCGTGGATGACGCCAACAAGGCGGTCTCCAGGGCCGAGTCGATCCGGCGGTTCCGGATTCTCGGCGAGGATTTCACCGAGCGGACCGGGCACCTCACCGCGTCGCTCAAGGTCCGCAGGAACGTCGTGGTCAGGGACTTTGCCGCCGACATCGAGGCCATGTACAGGTAGCCCGGCGCATAAAGGCCACAAGCCCAGCCCCGAGGCCTCTTCAGCCGGCCAGGATCCGCTGCAGCCGGTGCGCGACGAGTTCCCAGCGCCACTCCCGCTGCACCCAGGCCATGCCCTTCTCCCCCATCGCCGCGGCGGCGGCTGGGTCGCCGAGCAGTTCGGTCAGCCGGCCGGCCACGGCCGCCACGTTCCCGCCCGGTACGACGTAGCCCGACTCGCCGTCCACGATGGCGTCCGGTGCCCCGCCCGAGTCTCCGCCGACGACTGGCAGCCCGGCCGCGGATGCCTCCAGGTAGACGATCCCCAGTCCCTCGACATCCAGGCCGCGGCGGCGGGTGCGGCACGGCATCGCGAACACGTCGGCGGCGTCGTAGTAGGCGGGCAGGTCCGCCCAGGAAACCGGCCCGGTGAACAGGACCGAATCCGCCACACCCAGCCTGCCCGCCAGCCTGCCCAGCTCAGCCCGGTACGGCCCGTCGCCGACCAGCAGCAGCACCGGGCCGCCGGAGGCGGCAGCGGCCGCGCCCGTGGCCGCGCGAACCTGCGGCCAGGCGCGAAGCAGGGTGTCCTGGCCCTTGCGTGGCACCAGCCGCGAGACGCAGAGGACGACAGGACGGCCGGCCAGCCCCAGCTGCCGCCGCATCGCGGCTCCCCCGGCACCGGGCCGGAACGCCGCCGTGTCCACTCCCGGCGCCAGCCGGACCATCCGCTGGGCGGCCTGCGCGGAGAGCGCCCTGGCGAGCCGTACCCGGAAGTAATCGCCGAGATAGGTGACGACATCGACCTGGTCACCGATCCTGCGCAGCAGGCCGCGGGCACCAGGCAGGGCCGCCCAGCCTGCCTCGTGGCCGTGTGTGAGCGCCACGATCCGGCGGGCACCAGCCTGGCGCAATGCTGGCGCCAGCAGCCCGAGCGGTGCTGCGGCGCCGAACAGCACCGTGTCGCAGCCATGCTCGGCCAGGATGCGCACTGCCCGGCGGGAAACCGACGGCACCGGCAGCATCAGCGAGCCCGGGTGGCGGACGACCGGGAACGGCTGCCGCGCATCGTGTCCGGCGGCTCCCTCCCAGGCGGGCGCGTAGACGGTCACCGTACCGGCGGGAAGCCCGGTGGCGAGCGCGTGCACGAACGACTGAATCCCGCCGCGGCGCGGCGGGAAATCGTTGGTGACGATCAGGACCTTCGGCATCGCGCTCCCGTGCCGGTGATCCTAGCCGCCGGCCAAGCGCCCCGCGCGATGGGACCGGCAGGGGTCCGGAGGAGCCTATCGCTGACTCCCCCGGATTGTCCCTGCCTCGCCGTCCGGGAGCGGTGCCGGACCCGGCCGCGCCATCCTGCACGCGGCCCGGGCCGCCTGGGTCAGGGCCGGACGGCGCCATCCAGGTTGGACTGATACCAGCCGCTCAGCGCGACCTTCTCCACGGTCATGCCCGGTATCGGGGCATCGATCAGGTAGTTGCCGCCCACGTAGATACCCACGTGCGAGTTACCGGCAAAGCCGAGTATGTCGCCCGGCTGCAAATTGCTGAGTGGAACGGCCGGGAGTCCGCTCATTTGGTCGTAGCTGACGCGCGGGATCGAGACGCCTGCGGCCGCCCACGCGGCCATGGTCAGGCCGGAGCAGTCGTAGGAGCCCGGCCCGGCCGCGCCATATACGTATGGCTTACCGATCTGGGCATAGGCGAACGCCACTGCAGTCTGCGCCTGCGTGCCCGTCGGGCCCTTGTAGTGGGTGGTGCCGCCACCGCCACCGCCACCGCCGGTACCGCCCGGGCCGGTGGTCTGCTGCTGCGCCGGGGTCAGCTGCGCGAGCAGCGCCTTCTGCTGGCCGATCAACTTGTCGAGTGACTTCTTCTGGCTGGCCAGGCTGCTGTGCAGCGCGACGATCGCCGTCTTGGCGCGCCGGGCGGCCTGCTGCGCCCCGGTGAGCTGGCGGGCCGCCGAGATGAACTGGTTCATCTCGGCGCTGTTGTTCGAGGACAGTTCCAGCAGGATCGATGACTGGTCCAGGATCTGCTGGGCATTGCCGGAGGTCAGCATGGCCGCCACCGAGGTCATGTTGCCGTTCTCATAGGCAAGAGCGGCGATCCTGGCGATCGCGGTGCGCATGGACCGGAACCGCGCCAGGTACCTGGTTGCCTCGCTGTTCACTAGCTTCAGCCGCCGGCTGGCCGAGGTCAGCTCCTGCTGGACCTGGTTGTAATGCTGGTCGAGCTCCGCGGACCGTGTGTTCAGCTTTTGAAGCCGTGCCTGCACCTGGCTGATCGTCGGCTGCGGCACCGCCCCGGCCGGCCCGCCGACCGAGATCACCACGCCGATGGCGAGCGTCCCGGCGGTGATGGCCGCCGCACAGCGCCTCAGAGCGCCGCTGCTCAATCTCAGGCGGGTGCTCACGGAT
>DATGVY010000017.1:0-2867 GCA_035299845.1 Streptosporangiaceae bacterium | reverse complement strand
CAACCCCCAGCCCTCCGCGTCATCATCGGCACCGGCGCGCAGATCATGACCCCGCGGGATGAACCCGAGCGCGCACAGCAGCCCGGCACCCCCACGCCGGTCGGCAGCTTCAACGTGACCGGGAACAACCTCGCCACCGGGCTGCCCTGGGCGCCTGCCACCGACGGCCTGCGCAACATCACCGGCCGGGTCAACCGGGACGGCACGGTCACGATCTGGGCCGTCACCTCCACGGTCAGCGGCAACGGCGACCAGGGTGCCGACCCCAACAAGCTCGTCGCGGTGACCGACAACCCGGCCACCGTCACGCCTCCGGCTGAGAGCTTCACCACCGTCCGCGCCGCCGGATTCGGCGAGGTCTTGCGCGGAGTGTCATTCACCCCGGGAACGGAGATAAACAGCCGCTGAGCGCCACGCGCGGCGACCCGACACCGCCATCCGGCCGCCAGGTGGGGCGGGGAATAATTGCGGCTCGCCGCCGATGTCATCCCAGACCTCGCCGCCGGTGTCATCCCCGGCCTCGCCGTCGGCCGGGGAGTGGCCAAGCAAGCTGCGGGTCAGCGCCTGCCGCTGCTCGGAAAGCTCCTCGGCCGCGGCGGCGAGGTCGGCATCGGTGAGGGAGCGCACGTCGTCCGAGGCGCGGAACGCGGCCAGCACCGCCCGGCGCAGCAGTTCCTTGATAAATGACGCGGTGACGCCCTCGGTGGCCGCGATCACCGGCGCAAGGTCCGCCTCCAGTTCCAGCGTGCCCGCATACAGCCGCAGCAGGCGTTCCCGCGCCTGCTCATCCGGCTTGGGGATCTCCACGGCCAGATCCACCCGGCCGGGCCGGTCGACCAGCGCCCGCTCCAGCATCCCGGCCCGGTTGGTGGTCAGCACGAACGTGACATCGGCATCAGCGCCGATCCCGTCCATCGCCTCCAGCAGCGAGAACAGCAGCGGGCTACTGTCCGGGCCGAAGCTCCTGTCCTGGGCGACGAGGTCGACGTCCTCCAGGACCAGCATGGATGGCTGTAGCCGGCGGGCCAGCGCGGCGGCTGGCTCGATGAACCGCATCGCCTGCCCGGTCATCAAGATGACCGTGCAGCCGCTCATTCGGCCCATCAGGTAGCGGACGGTGTGCGTCTTGCCCGTGCCGGGGAATCCGTGCAGCAGCAGCCCGCGCTTCAGGTGCTGCCCGACTGCCCGCAGCCGCTCCGCGTGGCTGGTGATGCTGATGACGTGGCGCTCGATCGAATCGAGCACCCCGGCCGGCAAGACGACCTGCTCGGCGCCGAGGTCCGGGCGCGGCAGGAAGCTGAGCAGCTCGTTGCCCCGGTGCTCGGACACGCCGAAGCTCAGCACCTTCCCGCGGAACACGTCGTGCACGCGCATCAGCCGCTCGATCTCACCACGGACCGCGACCGCCGCGATCCGCTGTGCGGCCAGGATTTCCATCCGGCACTCGGACGGGCCGAAACGGTCGGTGGCCCGCAGCCCGATGACAACCGGGCTGTCGTCGGGTGCGGTCGACAGCACCAGGCCGAACTGCACCACCTCCATCGCCTCGTCCGGCCCGATCGCGGCCGTGCCGTGGGTGACGGCCGAGATCTCATATCCAGGGCCGGGCCTGGTGATCATGGTGGCCAGATCCTCGTGGTCCCTGTTCATCCCGCTGAGGCCGAACCACTCGGCAGCGGGGGAGTGCTCGGCCAGGTAGGCGTCGATGCCGCGCTGAAGGTTGGCGTGTTCCCACAACGGGAAGCTCTCTTCGACGAACGCCATGTCCTTCAGCCCACAGCCGAGGTGCGCGCCGATCTTCGCCGCCACCGGGGTGTCCAGCCCGGCCTGCGTGGCCAGGTGATAGCTGGCTTCGAGCAGGTCCCGCAAGGCCATCGCCAGGCCGGTGGCGGTAGACACGTCGAATGGCGCTGTTCCGCCGCCCCGGCCCGAAGCAGCGTCACCGGAACGGTCGGCGGTATGGTCTGCGGGAGTCATGCCGACCAGGATGGCAGTGCCGCCAGCACGCGGGCAATTCAATTCACGCGCGCCGCGGCGAGAAGTACCCGACCACAACACGCTGGAAAATGAAACCGCCCTTCGGACCGAAAGGACTAGACAATGGCTGTGGCCATCGTCCTGGCGGCCGGCGCGGCGCTGCTTTCCGCCCTGGCGGTGGTGCTTCAGCGGGTGGCCATCGAGTCGGCCCCGGGCTCCAGCCTCAGTCCCCGGCTGATGACCCATGCGCTAAAGAAACGTGGCTGGCTGATCGGCTTCGGCCTCATGCTCGGCATGTTCGTCCTGCAGGCGTCGGCGCTCCGCGCCGGCCAGCTCAGCGTGGTCCAGCCGGTGCTCACCACGGAGCTGATCTTCCTGGTGGCCATCCTGGTGACGGGCTTTCACCGCACGGTCGGCTGGCGCGAGCCGCTGGGGATACTGGCCATCGTGGCCGGGCTGGCCGGCTTCTTCGCCTCCGCCTCACCCGCCATCGGCACGGGACAGCCAGACCGCAGGGCCTGGGTGGTGGTGTCGGTGGTGACCGTGGTGTGCGCGCTGGGCCTGGTGGCGTCGGGCCGCGCCGGTCCCCGCTGGTGGCGGGCCTCCGCGCTGGGGGCCGCCTCCGCCGTCCTGTTCGCCTACAACGCCGCCCTGACCAAGACCCTGACCGCGCTGCTGCGCGACGGCGGCTGGGCCCACGTGTTCGCGAGCTGGGAGCCGTACCTGCTCGCCCTCAGCGGCGCGTCGGGGTTGTTCCTGTTGCAGAGCGCGCTGCACGCGGGGCCGATCACCGCGTCGCGCACCGCCAACGTCATCATCAACCCGCTGGTCAGCATCGTGATCGGAATCACCGCCTTCAGTGAGCGGCTGCGCGCGGGGGCGGGATTCGT
>DATGVY010000016.1:0-6273 GCA_035299845.1 Streptosporangiaceae bacterium | reverse complement strand
TCCCGCCCGCCTCCGTCGTGCCGCGCGGGTCCGTCGTCCCGCCCGCCTCCGTCGTGCCGCGCGGGTCCGTCGTCCCGCCCGGTTCCCCCATGCCGCCCGGCTCCCCCGTGCCCCCCGGCTCCGTCGTGCCGCCCGGCTCCCCGGTACCGCCAGCCACCCCGATCCCACCAGCCACCCTCGTGCCAACCCGCTCCCCGGTGCCGCCAGCCACCCCGGTCCCGCCAGCCGCCCTCGTGCCGGCCCGCTCCCCGGTCCCGCCTGCTACCGAAGTGCCGCCTGCTGCCTCCGCCTCGTGCGACCTTCCCAGCCGGCCGACGCCGCCGTAGATCCAACATCCTGGCAAGATCACGGGGCGGCAGCGGAGCGTCATCCGGACGCCACAGCGGCCGCCGCAGGCTCCGCTGGGCTTGTCGCCTGTACCACGCCTGCCTCGTCAGTCTGTCCAGCACCGTCCGTCCCGTGCGTAGCCGGCAAACAGGTGCGGCGGCGGCCATCCATCGGATGCCTGGATGGCCCGCGGAGGGCGGGATGCCCGTGCTCGCCGGGGCCCGCGCCGGTGCTTGCTCGGCCCGCGCCGTGTCCGCCCGGCCCGCGCCGTGTCCGCCCGGCCCGCGCCGGTGCCCGCCCCGGCCCGCGCCGGTGCCTGCCCGGGCCCGAGGCCGGTGCTCCCCAGAGCCCGCCGGAATGGGGCAGCCAGCGCTCATCAAGGACGGGCAGAGGGAACGGCCTGCGTGCTGGCTGATCGGCCCGTGGCGATCCCGGGGGCGGTTGAGAGTCGCGGAGAGCGCATGATTGAGTTCTACATTGCGTATAGTCGTGCGCTAAGCGAACATCTTGCAGCGCCTGTCCCGGGCCGGCGGGTCAGCGGGTCACCGGTCAGCCCCCTTCGGTGTCGGCAACGACGACTGGCTCGTGACGAACCGGGAAGTTCACCGAATTGGCGATGAAGCACTTCGCGTTGGCGTCCTTATGCAGACTCGTTGCGGTCTCGATCATGTCCGCGGAGGTGACGCTCACGCGCGGCCGCAGCACCACCTCGATGAAGTGACCGCTGCCGTCGGCGTCCTCCGCCATGATGCCGTGCGCATCATCGGTGTAGCCCGTCACAGTGATCCCCGCAGCGGCGCAGAGGTGCAGGTACCACAGCATGTGGCACTGGGACAAGGCGGCGGTGAGCTCTAGCTCTGGGTTCCAGCGGCTTCGATCGCCACGGAAAGCCGGTTCAGAGCTCCCGGCGATCGTCGGGCGCCCGTCTGCGTTGACGTCGTGGTCCCGGTCATAGGCCCGGTATCCGCTCGTTCCGGTACCGCGATTGCCGGTCCAGGCAACCGAGATGTCATAGCTGTGCATGCGGGGCACGGTGAGGATAACCTCTCACAGCGGCTTGCAGGGATCAGCCGGTGGGGGGCCAGGACCGGGGCTTGTGCGGCGTTGAACAGGGCAGCGTCCCGGTCGGCGGGCAACAGGAAGCGCGGCCTGACGAGGTTATTCGTCGCTGCGGTGAACGCCCGCACGTAGCCGGCGTGGGTGGAGTAGAGCTGCGAAAGCGCAGCCACGTTTCCCCTGGTGAACACGGATATCAGTGCATCCGGAGGGGAGCTTCGGGTTAGCACGGGGTCGGCTAGGCGACGACGCGGACGGCGGATGAGCCGTCGCCGATCCGGCGGACTTCGAGGCGCTCGGCCACCCGGTCCTTCAGGTCGGCAAGGTGGCTCACGATGCCGACCACCCGGCCGCGATCCCGCAGTTCGTCGATGACGCCCAGCACCTGATCCAGCGTCTGCGAGTCCAGAGAGCCGAAGCCCTCGTCGATGAACAGCGTGTCCAGGTCCACTCCCCCGGCCTCGGCCTTCACCACGTCGGCCAGGCCAAGGGCGAGTGCGAGCGAGGTGTAAAACGTCTCGCCGCCGGACAGTGACCTGGGACTGCGCTCCTCGCCGGTGTGCCGGTCGAGCACCGACAGCGTCAGCCCGCCACGCTGCCGCCTGGTCTCGCCCTCGTCGATGCGCTTCAGCTCGTAGCGGCCGGACGACATGGCCGGCAGCCGCACGTTGGCGGCGGCGACGACCTGCCCGAACCAGTGCCGCAGCACGTAAGTGGTCAGCGCCACCCGGCGGTGGCCATCCATCCCCTTGGCCAGGTTCGCCAGCCGGATCACGGTCTCGGTCGCCTCGACGAGCCGATCGTAGGTGTCCTCGGCACCGCGCAGTTCGTCGAGGCGCTGGCTGAACCGCACCGCCCTCCCGAGCGCGGCCTGGTGAGCGGTCCGCACCTCCTGCTCGGCTTCCCCGGCGCGGGCCAGGACTTCCGCCGCAATCCGCGCCACCACGTGCACGTCCTGCGCCTGGTCCGGGTCGAGGCCGGCCAGCTCATCAGCCTCCGCTTCGGCCTGCAGCCGGATGAGTGCCTCGTCCCACGACGACACCTGCTTCCCGAGGTCGGCCAGCGCCGCAGGGCTGAGCACCGCCCGGCGCGCCTCGGCCAGCGCGGAGAACCCGTTGGCCAGGGCCTCGCGCTGCGCCCGGGCGAGTGCCTGCTGCTCAGCGAGAACCACGCTGGCCATCTGGTCGAGCGCCCCGGCCAGCGTGCGGTCCCGCTCAGCGGACTCCCGGAGGGCGTTCTGCCTGGCTGCCACGGACGGGTGCTCCCCGGCGGCTTCCGCCAGCTCCGCGCGGAGGCAATCAAGATCCGCCTGCGCTGCCTGCCACTGCTCCCGGGCCGAAGCGGCCTGCGTGGTGGCCGCCAGCAGTTCGCCGGCGAGGCGCTCGTGATCAGCGCGGCGGGCTGCCAGCTCCGCCTCCAGACGCACGGCGTCGTGCGCCGCTGCCTCGGCCGCTGCGATGACGGCGGCCAGCAGGCCGACTTCATCGCAGAGTTCCCCTGCAGCGCGGCCCCCGGCCGCTGCCAGCAGGGACGCCTCCTCCCTGGCGAGCTGATCGCAGTGCGCGGCAGCCCGGTCCCTGACACCGAGTGCGGCATCTCGCTGCGCGGCCGCATCGGCCACCTCCTCCGCGGACACCGCGCCGTCCAGAGTCGGCGCCGGCGCCGGGTGATCCGGGGAGCCGCAGACCGGGCAGGCGGCACCATCGGTTAGCTGCGCGGCCAGTTCGGCGGCCATCCCGGTCAGCCGCGTCTCGACCTTCTGCTGATGCATGTCCACCAGCGCCTGATGGACGTCCACTGCGTCCCTGAGGGCCGCCTGGGCGTCTGCCAGCAGCGGCCGGAGCTCGGCGAACCGGACCGCGGCCGCCCGCTGCGCCGACACCGTCTCCCGCCGTGCGCACGCGGCGTCCAGCGCCCCGGCCGTTTCGCGGGCGGCGGTCAGCCCCCGGTCCAGGGCTTCCACCAGCGTCGGCAGTGCACGACGGGACTCCTCCAGCGCGCCTGCATGTGCCGATGCCTCATCCGCGGCCCGCAGCAGCTCGGCCAGGGCGGCTTCCCGGCCCGCAAGCGCATCCTCGGCGTCGGCCAGGTGCTGCACTGACGCGGCCGCGCGCTCGGCGGCCTCGGCCCGGGCAACCGCGCCGGCGCCGCCCAGGCCGGCGAGCATGTCCTCGCCCGGTTCGGGGACCAGGCCAAGGACGGCGTCGCGAGCGGTACCGGCGGCAGCCTCGGCCTCGGCCAGCGCCACCAGCAGCGGCCGGACCGGCTCTGCCTGCCGGGCCATGGCCAGCAGCCGCGCCCGCTCGTCGCGCTCCGCCCGGGTGCCCTCTTGCTCACGCAGCTTCGCCAGTGCCTGGGTGAGCCGGGTCATCAGGCTTGCCTGCTGCTTCGCCCGCTCGTCCGCCTGCAGCGCGGCCGCCGCCGCGGCCACCGCCACCTCCAGCCCCGCACCGGCGACCTCGGCGTTCGTCGCCAGCTCCGCGGCGATCTCCTTCAGCCGGACCCGGCGGTCGGCGCTGTCCAGCGCAACCACCTCAGCCCGAGCGTCGCCGTCCTGGCCAGCCGCCTCGATTGCCGCCGCCAGCGCGCTCTCGATCTGCTTCCTGGCCTTCTCGCGCTCCTGGACGGCGGCGTGCCGATGGCGATCGAGCTCGTCGGTGATGCGGTCGTAAAGCTGCGTGCCGAACAGCTTCGTGAGCACCGCCCGCCTGGCGTCGTCGTCGCAGCGCAGGAACCTCGCGAACTCGCCCTGCGGCAGCAGCATGACCTGGGTGAACTGCTCCCTGTTGAGCCCGACGAACTCGGTGATCAGGTCACCAGTCTCGGCCTTGTTCGACGACAGGCTGACCCAGCTGCCGCCTTCACGGCGCTGCAGGTGCACCTGGGCCGGCTGGGTCGTGTATCCCTGGCCGCGCCTCTTCAGCCGCTGGTGCTCCGGCACCCGCGAGATCCGGTAGCGGGTGCCGCGGAGCGAGAACTCCAGGGTCACCGACGGCTCGACGTCCGGCGCAGCGAAATCCGAATGCAGCCGGTCGGCGCAGGGCGTGTCCGCTGACAGGCCGCCGTAGAGCGCGAACGTGATCGCGTCCAGGATCGTGGTCTTGCCCGCGCCGGTGGGCCCTTCCAGGAGGAACAGGCCGCTGCTGGCAAGCCGGTCGAAGTCGATGAGCTGCGCCGTCGCGTACGGGCCGAACGCCTGCAGCGCCAGGCTGTGCAGCCGCATCAGGCGGCCGTCTCGGCGTGCTGGCAGGCCTCGACCGCGCTGCGCAGGACAGCGCGCTGGACCTCGTCCGGCGAGCCCCCGCTGGTGAACTCGACGAACAGCCCGCAGATCGCCGCCGGGTCGGCCACCTCGGCGGCCAGCCGCGCCAGATCGGCCTCGGCACTCATCAGGCCGCCCTCGGGATCAAAATCAAGAACCAGGGTGAACGGATATTTCTCCCGCAGCCGCTCCATCGGCGAGGCGGGGCGGACCGTGTCGGTCAGCACGACCTTCACCCACGCGCCGGCCAGATCGGCGAGGTCGCCGTCGGCCCGGGCGAGCAGGTCGTCGATCTTCCCCCGCACCTCGCGCAGCGGCCGGGGCACCGGCGTCGCCAGCTGGGTCATGGTCACCTGCCCGGCTGCGCCGATCTCGGCGAGCGTGACGGACTTGGCCTGGCTGCGCTCGGAGAACGAGAACGCCAGCGGTGACCCGGAGTACCGGATCGCGGGGCCGGCTCCCCCGGCCGGGATGTTCTGCTGGCCGTGCAGATGGCCAAGCGCGGCGTAGTGAACCCCGGCGAAGACGGAGGCCGGCGCGTCCCCGATGCCACCGACCCGGATGTCCCGTTCAGAATCTGAGGGCAGCGCGCCGGTAATGAACGCGTGCGCCACGACGACAATCCGGCCGATGCCCCGGCTCGCGGCGTCCGCCCGGATTCGCGCTACCGCGGCGGCCAGCACCGAGGCGTGCGAGCGCTCCGCGCCAAGCTCGGCCATGACCGCGTCCGGCAGCAGGTAGGGAATGCCGTAGATCGCGACGTCGCCGTCGGCGTCGCCGAGCACGACCGGGCGGGTGATGTCCGCCACCGAGGTGCGCAGGTGGATGCCAGCCAGCGCGCTCAGCCGGGCGCCGAACCCGAGCCGGACCGGGGAGTCGTGGTTGCCGCTGGTGATGACCACCGGGATGTGCGCGGCGGCGAAGTCCCGCAGGGCCCGGTCGAGCAGGGCCACCGCGTCGGTGCACGGCACCGCGCGATCATAGATGTCGCCGGCCACGATCACGGCCTCCGCCTGGTGGCTGACCGCCTGGCCGAGCAGCCACTCCAGGAAGGCGGCCTGGTGCTCCAGCAGGCTCTCGCCATGCAGGGTGCGCCCCAGGTGCCAGTCCGAGGTGTGAACCAGTCTCATCGCCGCGCCATGGATTCTGAGGGAGGCCGGGACCCGACCGCACCGATCGGGCTTCGTGACGAGCCCCATGATGCCGGGCTCGTGCGACAATCCCGGCTATCCCGGACGGCACGGCGTGTCGCCGCCCTAGCCGGAGATCAGTGCGCCAGGCGTCCATCCCCGCCCACCCGCCCGGCCGTCCGGCCGCATCCGGACGCCCCGTTCATGATCACGGAAACAAAGGGGTGCTCCAGAGGCTGTCGCACAACTGGTGATCTTGAAAAGTCAAGCTGCTGGAACACAGCGTTTTGAGTAGTTGATCCCCATTTGAAGGGTCGAATAGTTGCCTCAGATGGACCGGCGCTCCACTACATATGAGTAGACGGCAGTTGTGCGACAGCTTCCCTGGGCCCCCTTTGTTTCCGTGATCATGGAAGGGACGCTGGCGAAGGCCAAAGCTGCGGGTGCCAGATGCCGGTTTTAAGCACTATTCGCCGGTTCCCGAAGCGCGCGGATGGC
>DATGVY010000015.1:0-2750 GCA_035299845.1 Streptosporangiaceae bacterium | reverse complement strand
CGCCACGGCTACCCGCAAGCGGGTCCCGCCCAGGTCGATGCCGATGAAGCCGCTCACCCGGAACGCGGCCTTGATCGGCGGAGCGTCAGGGCCGCCAGCGCGGCACCCGCGAGGCAGAGCAGCGCCGTCGTCCGGAAGATGACGTGATACTCATCCAGGATGGCCTGGCGCAAGCGTATCTCGTACTGCACCAGGCGCACGGCGTAGTCGACACCGAATCCCGGGATAGGCGGCTGCAGGTGCGCGGTCGCCTGGAAGAAGCTGTGCAGGCCGAATCCGGCGAGCGCGCTGAAGCCAACGAGCATGCCCAGCAGCCGCATCAGCACCAGCGTCGACGCGCCCGCGCCGCGCTGCGAGTCGCCCACCACATCGAGGAGCGCCGCGCTGACCGGCGCAATCAGCAGGCCCAGGCCCAGCCCGGTCACAAACAACTGCAGGTCGGCCGCCCGCAGCACGGCCAGGTGCGGCTGCAGGGCCGTCTGGTCCCAGCGGGACAGAATCACAAAACCGAGTGCGCTCAGCAACAGGCCGCCGGCGGCCACCACTCGCCAGCTGCCCAGCGCGGACGACAGCAAGCCGCCCAGCACCGCGCCCAGCGGGATCCCAATCATCAGGCGGAAGAGCAGCCAGGCGGCTTGCCGCGAGTTCATCCCGAACACCGTGGGCGCCTCCGCCAGCAGCGGGATGTAAACCAGGGCGACGATCAGCGCCGCACCGGCGATGGCATTGGTCGCCGCCCCCCCGGCAAAGCGCGCATCCGCGAAGTAGCGAACGTCGATCAGCGGATGCGGCGCCTGGCGCTCGCGGAGCACGAACAGGACGAAGAAGACGATGGCGGCCGGGAACTGCCACAGGAAGCCGGATCCGACGGGACTCTTAATGGGGTCGGCGGCATAGAGGGCCAGGGTCAGCAGCGCCAGCCCGGCCGCGGCCAGCGCCGCGCCCACCCAGTCCGCATCGGCCGGCCCCTGCACCGGCGGGCGCTCGCGCACCCGCGGCCAGAGCGACCACAGGATCAATCCAGCCGCCGGCAGGTTGAGCCAGAAGATCCAGCGCCAACCCCAGGACGCCGCCAGCACGCCTCCCCACAGCGGTCCCAGCACGCTGCCGATCTCCTGGATCCCGCCAACCCATCCCAGCACCCGGCTGCGCTGGTTGCCGCTGTAGAGGTCGGCGGCCAGCGCCAGCACCACCGGGACCAGGGCGCCGCCGCCCGCCCCTTGCAGCAGCCGCCCCACGACGACCGAGGAAAGGGTCACCGCGGTGGCGGTCACCAATGACCCGGCCGCGAACAGGATGAGCGCGGCGCCGAAGGTGCGCAGACGGCCGAAACGGTCCGACAGGCCGCCACTGAGCGGCATCACCGCCAGATAGCCGAGCAGGAATCCGGTGACGATGGGGGTGGCCCGCTCCAGGTGGTTGACCGGGATGTGCACCGCGGTCAGCATCGGCAACAGGGCCGCCACCACCACGTAGGCGTCCAGGGCGCCCAGAAAGAGCCCGGCGCTGGTGAGCCCCAGCAGGACCGCGCGGTTACCCGAGGGCAGGCGGGGTGATCGTAACTGGATGGTCAAAGGCAGAAAAGCTAAACGTGATGGACGAGTGCGAGGCATCGAACAGCGGCCCGCTCAGGCTGGCCTGCCACAGGCTATTGGTGGTGGGGTCGATCCAGTACTGAACCGGATAGGTGCCGACCTGGGCGGCCAGCGGCAGCAGCCGATGAACCACGTCGGCCGGCAGTTGACCGGAAATCTGGTACGTACTGTGACCACCGATGGAGCCCTGCTTCCCGGTGGCCGGCGAAACCGTGTGCGGCAGGGCGGCGAACAGGCCCGCATCGGGACTGAAGAGCGCGGACACATCGAAGTAGCGGGCCAGCTGACCCGGGCTGGTCTGCTGCCAGCCGCCGGTGAATGACTTGAGGTAGGCGGCAGAGCCCACCACGATCAGGTCCACCTCCAACAACACCTCTCCCTGATGGAGGTCCGCTTTGGCGAAGACGTCGGGGGGCCGCACATCGCCCTCCGCGTCCTGCACCAGGGGAGGATGCTGCGCCTCCCCCTCGGCTTGCAGCTTGAAGTGGAAGCTGCCCAGCAGCAGCATCCGGTGACTGGTGGCATCCAGGAGCGGCGCCGCGGTAGGCGGCGGGGACCCGCAGCTGGCCACCATCACGGCGCTTGCCACCAGCCAGCGGGCGTTCACGAGTGACACTAGGTCCTCAGGATACGGTCGTCACCAACCCGGCGGGTGATCTTCTGGGCGTCCAGCCATTCCAGCAAGGGCAGCACGTATTTGCGGCTGGACTGCAGCAGGTCACGGGCTTCGGCCACGGTGATCCGCTGATGGGTGCGCAGGTGAGTCTGGATGGTGGCCAGCGCCTGGGCGTACGCCTCCCGACCGAAGACGGTGTCGTCGGCCACCCGGACCACCTCGCCGGTACTCACCAGGTACTGGATCTGTTCGGGGGTGAGGCGATGCCGCCGCACCAGGTCCGACAACGGCGGGGGCGCGAACCCGGCCGCGGCCAGCTCGCGCTGGGCGGCGGCCACCCGGGCGGCCTCGTCCTGTCCCAACTGCGGCACATGACCCGGCAGCGAGACTTCCGCGCCCCGCTCGAGCACGATCCCGTCGGCGCCCATGCGGGCGAGCGCCTCCGAATGCAGCGCGGCCGGCGTCCCAGTCCGGCTCTTCAACTCCTCGCGGCTCATGCCCGGACGAAGCGGATGGGCGGCGTGATACTCAGCCAGCGC
>DATGVY010000014.1:0-3087 GCA_035299845.1 Streptosporangiaceae bacterium | reverse complement strand
GTGGGCTGGCGGTCGATCGTCACCGCAATGCGGTCAGGAACGCGCGCCGCTGAGGCGGCGGCAAGCTCGGGAATCGTGGCGCCGCCGAGCCGCTCGACCAGCGCGTCTAGCTCGCCATCGCATGCGGCGCCGAGGCGGCTGGTCCCGCCGCAAGGGTCCGCGCCGCGGGCAAGATGCGCCCGCCAACCCGCCCGGCTCCAGTCCTCAGCGCTGGACGGCCCGCTACTAGCGACTGTCACGGGAGTGGGTAGCCCGATTTGTAGACGGAACATGTCGCGGCAGCATCGCGGCAGCAGCAGCTAGCGTCCATGAACCAACGCCCACCGCCACCGCCGACGGCCAGCCGCTCATCCGGGACTCGAAGGGAGCGGATGCGCCCACGCTGCGCGGTTTGCGTCGCGCTCGGCGTGCAGCCGGTCGAGCAGGCCGCCGGCCGATGTCACCATCTTGACCTTCGCCAGCGAGCCTGCCGGGCGGGCCAGCAGGGTCTCGGCGAGCGTGGCCGCGACCTGCTCCGGCTCGTTGTCGACCTGGTGCAGCAGGCCGAGCCGGAGCGCCTCGGCGGCCCCGACCCAGCGGCCGGTCATTGTCAGCTCCATCGCGGCGCCACGGCCGACCAGGTCAGGCAGCAGCCACGCGCCGACCGAGAGCTCCCGGCCAGGCGGGCCGGCCCAGCACAACCTCGCCGCCGGGCCTGCGACGCGCAGATCGGCCGCCGTGGCCAGCTGGGCGCCGCCACCGACGGCGGCTCCGCGGATCACCGCGATCACCGGCCCGGGCCGGGTGATCATGACCTCGTAGCACTGATACAGCAGGTCCGACACCTCCGACCGCTGCGCGTCCGAGATGACCAGGTCAGCACCGGCGCAGAAGGCCCGGGGATCGGTGCTGCCGAGCAGCACCAGAGCCTCGGGCTCGGCGCCGAAGGCCTCCAGGAGGGCGCGGACCATGCCAGGATCCAGCGCGTTACGCCGATCCGGGCGGGAGAGCAGCAGCCGGAGGTAGTCGGCCGCGCTGCGCTCGACCACGACGTGCGGATGCGGCATGCACAGCTCCATAAGAAGGCCACCGGTCCATCAGAAGGCCACCGGCCACGTCTCGTGACATATGGTATACCAAATCGAGGAACTGCCAATGTGGCCGGCGCCGCGACGCGCAGCACCGCGAGCGCAGCACCGAAACTTGCAGCACCGAAACTTGCAGCACCGAGAGGACGCCGGTGAAGCCAGCCCCTTTCACCTATCACCGCACTCGCGATGTCGCGGAGACCGTTTCCCTGCTCGCCGAACTCGGCGACGAAGCGAAGATCCTGGCGGGCGGGCAGAGCCTGGTCCCGATGATGAATTTCCGGCTCGCCCGGCCCAGCGCGCTGGTCGACGTGACCCGCATCCCCGGCCTGGACTACTTGCGCGCCGGCGACGATGGCCTGCACGTTGGCGCGCTGACCCGGCACCGCAGCGTGGAGACCACCCGCGACCCCGCAGTGCTGTCCGGCTTCGCCGTCCTGCCGCGATCGGCCCGGTGGATCGGGCACTACCCGATCCGGGCCCGCGGCACGTTCGGCGGCAGCATCGCGCACGCTGACCCGGCCGCTGAGTGGTGCCTGCTGGCGGTGCTGCTCGACGCGAACGTCGTCCTGCGCGGCCCGGCTGCCCGACGGGTGGTCCCGGCGGCGGAGTTCTTCGAGGGTTTCTACACCACCGTGGCGCAGCCGGACGAGATGATCACCGAGATCTGGTTTCCGCGGCCGGCGGCCCGCGCCGTGCTCACCGAGTTCTCCCAGCGCCAGGGCGATTTCGCAGTGGTCGCGGCCGCCGTGTCAGCCGACCTCGCCGATGGCGTGTGCCGATCGGCCCGGGTGGTGCTGGGCGGCGTCGGCCCGCTGCCCTTCACCGTGGATACCGGGGCCCTGGCCGGGCAGCCGGCGGCGGCGGACACCTGGCGTGCCGCGGGCGAACTGGCCGCGGCACAGATCGACCCGCCCGCTGACGGGCACGGCAGCGGCGAATACCGCAAGAAGCTGGCGGCGACCCTGGTGTCGCGGGCGCTGGCCGAAGCGAGCGAGCTGACCGGGCCGACGACCGGTGCGGGCGGTGACGAGCGATGAGCGGCGCGAAGCTACTGCCGACCACCCAGTGGGTCGGCGCGGCGGTGCCGCGCAAGGAAGACCGGCGGATGCTGCTCGGCCGGGGCCGGTTCACCGGCGACCTGGCCAGGACGGGCACGCTGCACGCGGCGTTCGCCCGCAGCCCGTTCGCCGCGGCCCAGGTCGATGCCATCAACTTGTCAGCTGCACTCACGATGCCCGGGGTGCGTGCCGCGTTCACCGCGGCAGAACTCGGGCATCCCTATCTCCTGGCGATCCTGGAGCGCGCGGAGTTCACGGCGACCAGGATGCCGCTGCTGGCCGGCGATCAGGTCCGTTACGTGGGCGAGCCGGTGGCGGTGGTCATCGCCGACGACCCGTACATCGCGGAGGACGCCGCCGAGGTCGTGGAGGTCGAGTGGACGCCGCTGCCGGCCATCGCCGGCCTCGATGCCGCCCGCGTGGCCGGTGCCCGCCAGGTGCACCGGGAACTGGCCGGCAACTGCCTGGTGGACCTGACCATGTTCGACGACGACCGGCTGGAGGAGATCTTCGCCACGGCGCCGGTGGTCGTCGAAGGCGTGTTCACCAGCGCACGGGTGGCCGCACTGCCCATGGAGGGCCGCGCGTGCCTGGCCGACTGGGATGACCGGGACGAGCAGCTGGTCATCCACGTCTCCACTCAGGTCCCGCACCAGGTCCGGTCGGGCATCGCGCAGGCTCTCGGCGTCCCCGAGCGCCGCGTCCGGGTGATCGCACCGGATGTCGGCGGCGGCTTCGGAATGAAATGCGTGGTCGGCCGGGAGGAGGTAGTGGTCGCCGGGGCCGTGATGCGGCTGCGGCGGCCCGTGGCCTGGACCGAGGACCGCCAGGAGAACCTGACCGCCTCGTTCCATGGTCATGAGCAGCGGTACGACGTGCGTGCCGCCTTCGACGCCGGGGGCCGCCTCCTCGGGCTCGCCGCCGAGATCGACTGTGACGTCGGTGCCTATTCGGCGTTC
>DATGVY010000013.1:0-1662 GCA_035299845.1 Streptosporangiaceae bacterium | reverse complement strand
GCGAGACCTCGATTACCCATACGGCGCCCAGCTTGGCCGGCGAGCGCGCAAGCACCTCACCCAGCTCGGCTGGACTACCGGCACCGTCAATCCCGCTGGTGCGCTGCTGCAGGCACGAGGCATTGATCTGACCCAGCTGCGCGCCGAGCTGGACCGTACGCCCTGATCTTCCCCGCCCCTGCCAGTCCGGTAAGGAATTCGCCAGGCACCTGTGGACTACGCGCTGGCTGGTGTCATGGATCGACGATGACCCACACAGCGGAGTACTGCATGGGGCTCGGTCACGACCCGCACCCCGCTGGCCCGCGACCGTCTGCGCACTGCTTGACGCCGGCGCCTCCACCGACGGGATCGTCGTGTCGCCCGGCGACCAGGAACCGCCCAGCCCCGAGGTCGCCGCCCTGGTGCGCGCCCGCGGAATCCCTGAGGAGGCCAGCAGTACGGCGGACGGCTTACCGGGCCGGTCTCGCAGCTGTCGCGGGCCTGTTCGGTCCGGGGATCCGGGCGTATCCTGCCTGCATGCGCCTGACTTGAACATGCTGATCCTGCGCCGCTCGTCGTGCCCGACGTCCGGTGGCGCGCGGCCGGGCTCCTCCGGCCGGGATGGTCACCCGAACCGTCCCGGTAACCGTTGTCAGGAGGAACCCCGATGCTCACCACCGCTCAGGCTGACCACTTCCGCACCTTCGGCTTCACCGTGCTCCCCGGCTTCGTCACCGACTGCGGGGCCGCGCTGCGGGCCGAGGCCGGCGCCACGATACGCGACGCCTACGCCGCCACCTACGACGAGCGGGTCATCGACGGGATCAGCGGCCACTACCTGCCCATGGCCGCCCGGCTGACCCCGGTCAGCGCATTACTGGTCTGCGATGACCCGCGCTTCATCGACGCCGCGGAGCAGCTGCTCAGCGGCCCGGTCATCCCCGAATGCCCCGAAGGCGTCCTGTACTTCGCCGAGGCCAGCTGGCATGACGACGGCATCGGCGTGCGCGGCGTCAAGTTCGCCGCCTACTTCGACAAGCTCACCGCCGCCTGCGGGGCACTGCGGCTGGTGCCCGGCTCCCACCACGCGGAGCAGAACACAAGGCTGGCCGCCTACCGCTGCCGCCAGCTGCCCATCCGCACCGACGCCGAGGCTGCCGCCTACCAGGCGAGCATCCCCGGATGCGTGGCCGCCACCTCACCGGGCGACGTGATCGCCTTCGACCTGCATACCTGGCACGCAAGCTTCGGCGGCCGGGACCGGCTGGCCTGGACGGCGGTCTACCAGCGCTGCCCGCAGACCCCCGCCGAACGCGACCGGACGCTGCGGTCGGTGCACGACAGCTTCGAGCAGGCGTTCCGCGGCTTTGACACCGGCCGCTACCCCATCTGGCGGGACTGGCTCGCCGACGCCGCCGCGCATCCCCGCCGCGCCGGCGTGATCGAGCGGATGCGGCGAGCCGGGGTCCTGGACCTGCCTGGCGCGCAGGACGGCTGGTGACCAGCGGGCACCGGCCTGCCGGGATCATCCCGGCAGGCCGGCGCTCACCCGCCCACGGGTTCTGTGACGACGAGGTGACCCGGCGGCTGCTGCGCTCGCGGCCGCCGCGGCAGGCGCTGGCCTGGGCTGCCATCCAGCTCGGCGGGCCGGTGATCTCGGTCCGGGCCCTGCGCGGCGGC
>DATGVY010000012.1:0-10931 GCA_035299845.1 Streptosporangiaceae bacterium | reverse complement strand
GCCGACGGCCAGCAGGCCAGCGTGATCAAGCCCTTCTACATGGCATTGCCTCCCGACCTCCTCGACGTGCCGCCCGGGCCGTGCCTCGGCACAGAAGATGCCGAAACCTTCGGCGGCCCGCCGGTAGAGCTCTACCAAGGCATCGGGAGGAGTGCCGATCCAGACGGCCCGGGCGGCGTTCGCGTGGTAGCGATCGACAACACCGCACGGGTCGAGGGACACGATCTCGTCCCGGCGTAGCGCCCGCCGGCCCGAGATAGCGTGGGGCAAGAAGACCGGTCCAGACAAGACCATCTCGTGGAGGGCGGCTGGCTGGCCGCCCGCCTTGGCCATCGCCAGCATCATCTCGCCCCATACCTCAAGCTCGGTGACGCCTGGAGCGATGACCTCGACGGCGGCTCTCAGCCCGATGTCGAGGACGCGCCCGGCCGCCTCGATGCGTTCGACCTCAGCAGGCGACTTCAGGTGCAGCAGGCGATCGATCAGCGCCGTGGCATCGCCGATCTTGCACCCCGCGGCCACGATGGCCTCTTCGACCGCCTCAGCTGTCCGCTGGTCGGGAGGCAAACCGCGGCGCTCTCGGCCGACCAGTCCTTCCAGCCAGCCGGCCGAGGTCAGCTCCCGGACAAGGAACGCGAGCGCACCTTCAACTGCCGTGCCCGGATAGATCCGAACGTCGCGGCACACCGACGTTGAGAAAAGCAGCTCCTCCTCGCCGCCGAAGTCGAAATGAATGATCTCATCGCGGTCGGCTCTCACGACGGAGGTCGTTAACGCCGGCCACTCCGGCGGGCCTCCGTGCCGATACCAGCGAGCCGTGTACCCGTGCAGCCAGCACATTGACTCAGGCCGGGTGAGCAGGACCACATCGACGCCAGCCTCGCTCATCGCCCGGCGAAGACGGTCGAGGCGGCCTGCGTATTCGGCGGGTTCAAACGCTGGCCTGGCATCCGCCAGCCCGGCCTCTCGCGCCCTCTCGTCGCTAGCGAGATAGTCCTGCAGGCCGACGATGAAGTCACTCATCACGAAAACTTTCTGCCGGGCTCATTGGAACTGGCACCGCGCCCCAGCAAAGCCGGCTAGCGCAAGGTTCCATCCAGTTCAAGAGCCCATCGATCTGACAGTACAGGCTCCGATCTGAACTCTTCCTAGTCTGCTCCCTCACCGGCTTCCATCCAGTCACGACACTCCGACCGAGGATGCCGCCGGGATTCACGAAGGACTGAACCGTGACTTCCACCGGCGGCCTGCCGAAGGCATGGACAGCGGCGAACTCATCCGCAGCTCGCAGCATGAAGAACCAGGTAGCGAGCCTCGCCCGACTTCACCCGGTCGACCGGCTCCTTGACCTTTCAGTCAAGGAGTTCGGGGTTCTCGAGGCGCTGCTGCGCGCGAGCCCCGCGTTCCTCAGCGCCGAGGAACTGCTCGAGCAGGTCTGGGACGAGCACGCCGACCCGTTCACCAACACCGTCACGGTCACCATCGGCCGCCTGCGCCGCAAACTCGGCGACTCGCCGGTCATCACCACCACGCCAAGCGTGGGCTACCGCATAGTCGGCCCGACCGCATAGAACCAGCCACCCCGCCCCAGCTGACCAGCCAGCACGAGCACCACGCCCAGCGGCCGCTCACCCCTCGCCCAAACCGAAGCAACAGACCGCGCCGAGCAGCGCCGCCCGGTCTGCGGCGCTGCTCGCCGCAGTGTCAGTGCCAGCGCCGGCTACCGCCGCCACCTTGCCCGCCGGAGCAGCCGGCCAGGAGATGCCCGGCGCATTGTCCCTCACAGGCCTCCTCGAAGCGGTCGCTGCGCGGTGGCTGAGCCGGCCGGCGCCGGGGCGCGGCTCAGGCGGCGTGGAACAGCGGCGCGGCGGTGCCGGTCTCAGCGAATTGCTTCAAAGTGTCCATCAGCCGGCCCCAGGTCAGCGCCGAGCTGCCGAACGGGCCCTCGTCGCTGGCCCAGCCGTCGTGGGCGAAATGCACGGTCGTGGACTTCCCGGCCGGCTCGAGCGTCCACACCATCTGGGTGCCGGCCCAGTGCGGCGGGAACTCACCGATCGAGCTCCAGACCACTTGCTGTTCGTCAGCCTTGTCGACCCGCAGCTGGAACGGTAGTGGCGCGATCGGGAAGCCGAGGATCATGGTCGCGCCGACGCCGCCGGGAAGGCTCACGTTGTCGGTCCACCAGCCCGCGATCCCCGGCTGCGTGGTGAGCGCCTCGGCAATCTCCGTGGCCGGCGCGTCGACCTCCAGCTCGAACACGATCCGCGGCATAGCGACTCCTCCGTTAGAAATATCTTACGTTAGAAAAATGCTAACCTATGGTTCGTGGAAGAGCAACTCAGGGCCCTGGCCGGGCCGCGGCGCCGCCAGATTCTCGAGCTTGTCCAAGACCGGGAACTGTCCGCAGGCCAGATCGCCGCCCACTTCGAGGTAACCCGGCCGGCGATCTCCCAGCACCTGACCGTCCTCAAAGCGGCCGGCCTGGTCGCCGAGCGGCGCGACGGCACCCGGCGGATGTATCGTGCCAACCCGGCCGGGCTGACAGGGCTCAAACAGTTCATCGACCGCTTCTGGGCCACCGGCCTGGCCCGGCTCAAGACCGAAGCGGAGGCCGAGGCGGCGGGCCCCGGCCGGCGGCAACCAGCAGCAGGACGCGGCGCATGACGATCACCGGCGACCAAATCGAGCACGAGATCCACATCCAGGCACCGCCCGAGGCCGTCTTCGGCTTCTTCACCGACTCCGCCATGCACGACCGGTGGCTCGGCCAGCGCGCGACGCTCGACCCGCGACGCGGCGGGATCTACCGCTGCGTCATGAACGACACCGCCACCGTCGCGGGCGAGTACCTCGAAGTCGACCCACCCCACCGCGTCGTCTTCACCTGGGGCTTCGAGAACAACCCCCAGATACCCCCAGGCAGCAGCACCGTCAGCATCACCCTCACCGCAGACCACCGCGGAACCCGGGTCCGGCTAGTCCACACCGGACTGCCGCACCCGGCCATCGCCCCGCACCACCAAGGCTGGGCGGGCTACCTAGCCCAGCTCGCCGACGCGGCCGCCCGGTCGTGACCACGGCCGCTGCGTGTGAACCGGCCCTGGCCCGGGTCAGACCCGCCCGGGTGTACCCGAGGCGGGCAGAGGAAATGCGCCATGCGGACATGATGCCGAACGGCTGACAGCCATCCAAACTTCCGTCATAACCGCCATGGTCGTTCGCCACAGATCACGGAGCGTGGTAGAGCCTCCATGGGGCAAGCCCGCCGGATCCGCCCCGTTGGGTGCGGACGCCGGTGCGACGCATGATCAGGATGTCGCCAGTCCAGATCTGGGAATTCGGCGCGACGTTGGGCGGCCATGCTGGGCGACCGGGTGTTGGCGAGGTTGCTGGCGCCAACTCGTGGGCTGTGCCCGTGCGCGCATGGACGAGCTGGGTCGGCGCGCCGAGTTCCCCGGCGGCCAGCTCGCCGGCGCCCGCCAGAAGACGGTTTGCCAGCCCGTCCGCGAATGTCCGCGAGAGACCGCGGCCACGGCGTGTTCGCCGAGCTTTGCGACAGGACCGGGCGTGCGCGTGCCGGTTATGTCGGGGCCTTCCGCCTGGTGATTCCCTTTCTTACCAGGGGAAGGGGCCTGCGGCGTCGAAGTAGCCTGCGGTGGGGCCGTCGGGGCTCGCCTGCGCCATGCGGACGATGATCTCGGCGCCCTCCTCGACGGTCTGCGTGCCGGTGTGCCCGTTCAGGTCCGTCGCGGTGTAACCGGGCTCCACCGCGTTGATCCGCATGCCCGGGAACGCCTTCGCGTACTGCACGGTGATCATGTTGACCGCGGCCTTCGACGCCGGGTAGGCGACCCCGGGGTATGCGTACCTCGGTGTGCCCGGAGCGGTGACCGCGGCCATCGAGGCCAGGCCGCTGCTGACGTTGACCACGACCGGGGCGGCGGACCGTTGCAGCAGCGGCAAGAAGGCGTGGGTGACGCGCACCACGCCGAAGACGTTCGTCTCGAACAGCGTCCGCATCATGTCGGCGGTCACCTCCGCGGCGCCGGCCACACCTCCGTCCCGCGCCCGCCCTTCGATGCCGGCGTTGTTGACTAGCACGTCCAGCCCGCCGTCGGCCTCGATGGTTTTCGCTGCGGCGGCGACGGACGCGTCGTCGGTGACGTCGAGGAGGACCATCCGCGCGCCCAGCTGCCCGGCGGCGCGGCGCCCGCGCTCGGCGTCCCGGCTGCCCACGTAGACCGTGTGGCCTGCTGCGATGAGCCGGCGGGCAGTCTCGAAGCCGAGTCCCTTGTTCGCTCCGGTGATCAGTGTTGTTGTCATGCCTCCAGCTTGCGGCCGGGCGGTGTGATCAGCCAGTCGTCCCGTCTTCCTGGGACTGCCGGTACCAGGCAGGCCCGCCGCCGGGCAGTGCACACTAGTGGACATGGCGACGGCGGAATTCGGGCAGGCGGTGCGCCGCTGGCGCGACCGGGTCTCGCCCGAGGCCGCCGGGATGCCCGCCGGCGGACACCGGCGCGCGGCCGGACTGCGCCGCGAGGAGCTCGCCCTGATGGCCGGGATCTCGGTCGACTACGTCACCCGCCTCGAACAGGGCCGCGCATCCAACCCGTCGGCGCAGGTCGTCGAGGCCCTGGCCAGGGCCCTGCGGCTGTCGGGAACCGAGCGCGCACACCTGTTCCGGCTGGCCGGGCTGGCCCCGCCGGGCCCGGAAACGGTACCCGCGTACATCACCCCCAGCATCCAGCGGCTGCTGGACCGGCTGACCGCGACGCCCGTCGCGGTCTCCGACGCGTCCTGGACGCTGCTCATGGCCAACCCGCCGTACGCGGCATTGATGGGCGATCCATCCGGATGGCGCGGCAACCAGCGCAACGCCGTGTGGCGCAACCTGCCCGGCCCGGGCACCGGGGTCCGGCACACACCGCAGGCACAGCGCGCGTTCGAGGCTGCGCTGGTCGCCGGCCTGCGCGCGGCCGCCGGCCGCTATCCGGCCGACCAGCGGCTACGGCGCCTGGTCGCGGAACTGCGCGCGAACAGTGCCCGGTTCGCCGCTGGTAGATCGGTGGCCGGGCAGGGATCACCCAGCCCCATGATTAGAACCGACTCCGCTTCGAGCATCAACCGCCTGCTCGATCGGGCCGACCCGCCGGTCCCTCCGGAAGGTCATTCTCGACAATCGTGAGGATCAATTTTCGGAAATCGTTGACAAGGACAGTCACAGCGAGGCGGGCAGGCCGAATGCTGTGATCAGGTGGGCGGCCTCGAAGGCGGTGATGCGGGCCAGGTGGTCGCCGTCGATGTCGAGTACGGAGATCACGAACGGCCGATAGATGGTGTCGCCTGGGCGGCGCAGGTAGCCGGCGGCGGCAGGTTGTCCGTTGGCGGTGGTTGGCAGGATTCGCCAGGTGCCGAGTGAGGTCATGCCGGCGCGGAGCGCGGCGGCTACCTCGGGCCGGCCGTTCCATTCGCCGCCCTGCGGGAGGATCGCGAGCCGGGCGTCCTCGCGGAGCAGCGCGATCAGGGCCTCGGGGTCGGCCCGCTCGTGGGCGGCGATGAATCCCTGGAGCAGCCGACGCTGAGCGGAGTCGGCCGTGGGCGGGGTTGGCGCGTGGTTGGCCTGGTGTTTGGCGAGGGTCGTCCGGGCGCGCTGCAGCGCGCTCTTCACCGCGGGCACGGTGCTGTCGAGCTGGGCGGCGACCTCGCCGGCTGGCCAGTCGAGCACGTCGCGCAGGATCAGCACCGCGCGCTGTCGTGGTGGCAGGAGCTGAATCGCGGTGAGGTAGGCCAGTGAGATCGACTCGCGGGTGACCGCCTGTGCTTCGGGGCCGGGCTGATCGCTGACCAGCTCGTCGAGCAACGCGTCCGGGTAGGGCTGCAACCACGGCATCGAGGTGACCGACGGGGTGTTGGGCCCGCTCGGGCGAGGAGGCACCGGCCGGCGCCGGTGCCGCCGCAGCGTGTCCAGGCAGACGTTGGTCGCGATCCGATACAGCCAGGCGCGGATGCTGGCCCGCCCCTGGAAGCTGTCGCGTGATCGCCACGCCCGCAGCAATACTTCCTGGACGTGGTCCTCAGCGTCGTCGAACGAGCCGAGCATCCGGTAGCAGTACACGTGCAGCTCGCGCCGGTACCTGCGCGCAGCGTCGTCGAAGTCCGGCTCGCTCAGCTCGACACGTTCGACGTCAGGGTCGGGGCCGGCGATGCTCACCGACCCATCTTCGTCGATCGCCGATTCCTTTCCCCGCGCCGCGTCGTCTTGATGCCTGTCCACCATAGCGGTGGCGAGCGAGCGGGCGGCACGGACTGCCGCTGGCGTCGAGCGAAGGAGAATCAAGAATGCGCGCCGTGATACTGCAAATGGGTGTCTCGCTGGACGGATACGTGGCCCGACCCGACCGGGACAACAGCGACTGGGGTCTGCCGCCCGAAGACGAGGCCGTGACCGCGTGGAAGCTCGACTCGATACGCCGGGTCGGCACCCACATCATGGGACGCGTCACCTACGACGCGATGGCCGCCTACTGGCCCTCATCGACGGGGGTGTTCGCCGCGCCGATGAACAACATTCCGAAGGTCGTCTTCTCCCGCACCCTGCCCAGCGCGGACTGGCCCGACTCGCGCATCGCCCGCGGCGACCTGGCCGAAGAGATCGGCACGCTACGACAGGAACCGGGCGGTGACATCATGGCCCACGGCGGCGCCGCGTTCGTCCAAGCCCTGTCCCGGCAGCACCTCATCGACGAGTACCGCCTCGTCATCCGCGCCGTCGCGCTGGGCAGCGGGCTACCCCTGTTCAAAGACCTCACCACGCCGCTGCCGCTGACCCTGGTGTCGGCCACGACCTACCCCGACGGCACCGCGATCCACATCTACCGCCCACGCACGCCCTGACCAGACAGCGCGGAAATCGCGACACTGCCGGGCGGGCAATCCGGGCATGATCGAAGCCGTGACCAACGACAGAGACTTCCACGAGCTCAAGCCGCGAGGTTCGCCGTGCCTGCTGTTAGCCCGCCCACGTGGCCGTGACAGATTCGATTGCGCGGACCTCGGCTATGGACCCTTGCTAACGGGGCGTCCGGCAAAGATCGGCTCCCAAATCGCTCCCAGAATCGGACACGATTGTCCAGCAGCGGCCTGCCAGTGACTGCGGTAGGTCGCTGACCTGGTAAAACGGGGGTGGAGCTGAGGGGATTTGAACTCTTGACCCCCTCGGTGCGAACGAAGTTTTCCTGGGTTCATACGTGCTGGGGAGCCATGTGCCTCGGCAGAAAGCTTCTGCCTGGCGCTCATAGGATCAAGTTGACGGTGCACCGGATACCTGCCGCGCGTGCCAGTCGCGCATCGGTTGTAACGAGCGCGCAGTGGTATCGCTCTGCCGCCGCGACATAGGCCGCGTCGTAGGTTGTCAGGTTGCTGAGGAGTTCCCAGATCCGGGTGGCAAGCAGCCGCGTACGCACCGTGACCGGGTCCATCTCGGCCACCGCCGCTGCGGCTTCTGCTGCGTGTTCTGGCTTGATTCTCCCACCGAGGAGATTTCCCCGGACTACCGAGAGAACCTCGATCAGCCAGTGCTCCGGGACCAGCCATTGGGAATCAGCTTGCAGGGCTGCGCGACACCGGTCGCCGGTTCCGCCTTCGTCCAGGAGCGCGAAGGCGGTCGCCGGCGCATCGAGGACTATCAACCGCTCGCCGCCGTGCCCCCGAGTTCGGTGTCGCGCTCAGCTCTGCCTGCCTGCAAGGCACTGCCGATGTCGTCGGGGCTGAGCCGGGTGCCATGCGAGCCTTTAGCGAATCGGTTCAGGACTGCCAGGTTGTCCTGGCGGCGCGCCTCGTCGCTGATGACGTCGAACAGGTATGCCT
The DNA here is from genome assembly GCA_035299845.1 of Streptosporangiaceae bacterium. Classification (GTDB taxonomy): domain Bacteria; phylum Actinomycetota; class Actinomycetes; order Streptosporangiales; family Streptosporangiaceae; genus Palsa-506. Next base: position 3,065 of record DATGVY010000012.1, on the reverse strand, counting down.
GCAGAGACTGTCCGCGCTGCCCGGCGAGTTCGCTGAGCCGATCGCGGAGTTCTTCGGGAACGTCGCGGATCTGTAGTGCAACCATGCATGCAATACTACATGCAGAGGCGATCGTGCGTGGCCGCGGGTGAGCATGGGCCAGCCTCCGAGCTGTGGCTCGTAGTCTTGCTGCCGGGATATTCGCCTGAGGAGGAGGCCGAATGGCTCGCCCGAAGAGGCACTGGCACATGGTTGAGGCCAGCCGCGACGAGGCGAGCCTGGCGACCCGACTCTACAACGACCCGGCCGAGGTCCGGTCCTTCGAGGGATTCGCCGTCCACATGCACCTCGTCTGGCTGTACCTCCTGCACGCTGGGCGGCGAGCACCCGTTCAGGCAGGAACGCCGGGCGCGGGGCCAGTGCACTACCCAGCCGTCATGACGTGCCAGCGACGTGGCGAGCGCCGCGCTGATCACCAGACTCACGACCCTCCGGGCGCGCACCCAAGTCACACTCCGTCGCCGCGGCCCGGGCAGACGGGAACAATAGCCGCCGTTATGGACGGCTATCAAGCTTGCTGACATCACACTTGATCTGCCCATATCTCGCGGTTCTGCATCGGCCAGCGGATGCTCAGCGCCTACCCGCCGGCCGGCACATTCAGCCGCGCCCACGGGTCCGCCCTGTCCATCCCGTTCATCGTGATCACCTGCTCGCCTACGGGCTGGCAGTGGTCATAGGTCTAGGCAGCCGCGCAGAGGTGAATTCATCGGTAAGATCACGCAAGTTACCACCCGCACTGGATGCGTCATGTCCGGGCGGGCCGTAGTGACCCGGCGAGGAATGCCAAACTTGATCGCCGTGAGCCGCTTGCGCGGTTGGAGGCGACTGATGGTAGGGCAGCTCGTGTGCCGCTGCGGGTGTGAGCGTCGTGGAGACGGTTGGGTACCGGCCCGATGGTCGTGGCGGTGCGGGGCGTGACGGGCGCTGGACGGGATTGGCCTGAGATGCGTTGGCCCACGGGCAGACAAGCCAGCTGCTCGCGTCGGGCTCCTTGACGGTGCCGCTGGCCGGGGCTGCCGACTGGCGGCGGTGTCTTACCACTGCACGCTGAGGTGGCCGTCTCATGCACCCGGCGGAGCATCGCGAAGATCCACCAGCGGCAGCCGGTCAGCCACGATGATGATGACGGGCTCAGCCAGCAGTCATTCAGGACGGCGGCGCACAATGCGGCGCCGTCGCCGAGTGTCAGCAGCCACATCGCCGCTGCCTGGCCTTCCATCATCCGCAGCACGTTCTCCTGCGCGGCCCGCTCGGCCTCAAGCGCCGCGTAAAGGCCGGGGCGCTGCCGCAGCGCTGCCTGATGCCCGGCATCGAGCATGCCCGGGCGGGAGATCGCGCCGGCGCCGGCGAAGTCGACGTATTGCCCGGGGGCTGCGTCGTCCAGAGCGTGCACCGCGCCTCGCATGTTCAGGGCGGCGTGGAGCACCAGCACCTGCGCGGTGGGGTCAGAAAGGGTCCACGTCACGCCCGATTCCGCGGTCAGCCCGGCGCCGATCTTGACAATCGGCGCCTCCACGGTGCCCTCCTTCGCGCTGCTCCTGGTAAAGGACTCGATCGCCCCCAGTTGCCCTACGAAGCTCTCCCGGACCCGTGGCTGGTTCAGGTACAGCGTCTCCACCGGGCCGCCGGCGAAGCGGAGCCGGCCCAGCAGCTCCGCCACCGACTCCGTCATCGCCGAACCTCCGCATCTCCTCATCTCCTCATGCCATCATCGGCCAGCCACGGCCGCGGGGCCAGCACGAGGACCCGGGTAACTGCAGGGCAGGCGGGACAACATCAGCGCTGCCACCCCCGCTCTGCCCCGCCGCCAGCCCCGCGCCAGCGCCCTGCCTCTGCCCGAGGAGCTTGCCGATGCCGTGCGGTGGGCCGGCACACAGTCGAGGGAGGCGGGACGGGCCTGATCACAATCAGCCCCATGCGCCATCACGTCGCTGCGCGGTCCGCGTTGGCTCGCCTCCACTGGGCGGAGGCCGATTTATCTGCGACTGGCTGTGACGGTCCGTTGGCCGGATGGATGATGGCGGCCAGACGATGAGGGCCCAGCACGTCTTGCGCGAAATCCCGCGAGTCAGCCGCCGCTGCCATCGCCTGACCCGGGCGAAGGCGCGGGCATCGAGTAGAGCGGAAGGCTGGCCGGGCGGCCGAGTTCCTGGCCTTGGCGCCAGCATGTGCGTGCGGAGAGGAGCTGCCCGATTTCCTATCACCGCAAGGCCGGCCATGTTTCGTGTCAGCGGTGCGGGTAACGCCCGTTGAGCTTGGTCCGCATCCGAGGCGGGAGGAGATCGCCGTTGAGGATCGCTGTCACCACCCCGACCGGCAACGTCGGATCGCATGTCGTGCGGATGCTGTGCCAGGCCGGTGTCCGTCCCCGCCTGCTGCTGCGCAACCCCGGCCGGCTCGACGCCGGGGTGCGTGATCAGGCCGAGCTGGCTGTCGGCGACCAGCGCGACGACGAGTACGTGGCCGAGGCGACCCGCGGCGTCGAGGCGGTCTTCTGGGTGCACCCGGACGACTGGTCGCTGCCCGACCCCGACGCCGACGCCGAGCGCACCGGGGAGGGGCTGGCAGCGGCGATGCGGCAGAATCGGATCCCGCGGGTGGTGTTCCTGAGCAGTATCGGCGCCGAGAAGCGCCACGGCGCGGGCTTCGTCGACGGCCTGGCCCGGATCGAGCAGCGGCTCGACGCCGCGCGTGAGCTGACCGGTGCCGCGCTGCTGCATCTGCGCTGCGGCTACTTCATGACGAACCTGCTCACCGATCTGGACGGGCTGCGGGCCGGGCGGCTGGCCACCATCCGGCCGCTGGACGACCCGATGCCGTGGGTCGACCCGCGGGACATCGCCACCGTGGCCACGCTGCGCCTGCTCTCCGGCGACTGGGCGGGCCGGCAGGTGCAGGCGGTGCACGGACCGGCCGATCTGACCTGGACCGAGGCCGCCGCGGCGCTGTCGACCGAACCGGCATGCCGATCACAGCGCAGCAGAACACCGACGACGAGCAGCGCGCCGCCCTGCGCGACGCGG
>DATGVY010000011.1:0-2477 GCA_035299845.1 Streptosporangiaceae bacterium | reverse complement strand
CCCGGCTGCCGCAGCCGCAGGCCAGCGCTCTGGCCACGGCGGAGATGCTGCTCGGATGGGTGACTGACCGGTGGCGTCACAGCGGAGGCAGCCATGACGCCCCACAAGATGCGAACGTCGTGCTCGATCGCGTCGAGCGCGGCGAACGGTTCGCCGGCGCCGAGTACACGGTGGTGCTGACCCAGGCGCTGAACGCCGTGCAGATCCCGGCCCGCCCGATCAGCTTGTTCCGGCTGGACTACCACGTGGGCCCGGGCACGGCTCACGCCGCCACCGAGGCCTGGGTCGACGACCTCGGCAAGTGGGCACTGCTCGACGGGCAGAACGGCGCCGTGTGGCGTGACGCGGCCGGGGTGCCACTCAGCGTCCTGGAGTTGCAGCAGAGATACCTCATCGGTGACCAGCCGGAGTATTCCGGCCGCGGGCAGAACTTCGACGCCAGCGACGCGGCCGAATGGTTCAAGTACTTCTACGCCGCCACCGTGACCGGCGCCCTGGCCTGGTCGCCCGAACCCTACGTGCCGGTCAGGGAGGGCACCACCGTCATCGCCAGCCAGCGGCTCATCGAGGCAACCGCCAACGTGGCCCCCGACCTGGCCGCGATCAGCACCGGCGTGGCCGACCACCAGGGCCCGGCGCTGATGTTCAGCACCGATCACCCGTACGCCACCGGATTCCAGGTGACGGACGCCGACGGCCGGACCACCGGCCTGGATCCCGGCCAGCCGTTCCGCTTCGCCCGGGAGGAGGGAGAACACGACCTGACCGTGGCGATCAAGACCCGCTACGGCACCCTGACACCCCAGCAGCTGGTGTACGTCGTCAACTGACCAGCCCGGAGCCCATGACGGCCGGGCACGCTCGCCTGCCGACCCGGCCGGGCGTACGCTCGACATGGCCGTGATTTGGCGGCGGCCGGCCACGCCAGATCCGCACTGACCGGGGAGTCGGTTATGGGCATCCTTTCCTGGTTCCGTTCTCTCAGGTCTCCGGACATCCCGGACGAGCAGCACAGCCTGCTACGCCTGCGCTACGAGGACCCGGACTTCGAGGAGACCGAGGACGCCGCGGCCGCGGACGTCGCCGCGGTGGAAGAGGACGACAAGTACTTCGGGAGGGACGCCCCCGCCAACAAGGACGAGCTCTGAACTCGCGCCGATGATCGGGCGGCGGCGTCAGGCCTGGCGGGCGATGATGTTGTAGAGGTCGGCCGGGCTGATCAGGTTCGGATCCTTGCGGCGCACCTGGAGAGGGATGCCCGCATAGGCGTAGCAGTCCGCGACCAGCGCCGAGGACACGCGCCAGTGATCTGCCTTGAAGACGGGATCGAGTTCGGTGCCGTTGCGGATCTTCAGCACCTTCAGGGCGAAACCGACGTATGCCGGGTAGTCATACGGGCATCCCACCAGGGCGCGCGCTCGTGCGCAGATCCTGGCGCGCTGAGCGCCGGTCAGCGGAAAGCGCGCATTCCACACCGCGTCGGGATGTGAGGCCGCCGAGGAAACCCTCCCGACCGGCGGCGCGGCCTCGACGATCTGCCCGTTGCCCACGTACACGAAGGCGTGCCCGGCCCACGATTCGGTCGCGTGCCTGATGAGGTCGCCGGTGATTCCACCGCTGTGGCTCACGCCGAAACAGCCGGGCAGGACCTCGTCCCCGTTGGCCGCGACGTACGGAGCCAGCCTCGACCGTGCGGGCGAGACCGGGATAGCGGTAATGGTCATCGGATCCCCAATCGTGGCGATATGACCGGGACTTTACCCGGCCCCTACCACCGCAGAGTGCCTAGGGCCGCCGCTGATACATCGCGATGTGAGTCGCCTGCTTTGCGCCGGCCTATCCGCATCGCGAGCCGATAGTTACGATGTAGGCGTGCGCGCCGACCGCGCTCGCACGGGCGCGGGCGGCGCGCAACCCGGCTCGTTCGGGTCAAAAAGAATTCATGGCGCGGCCATTTAGTTACTTACGGTGTAAAGCAGCCGCGGGTTTGCTTGCAGGATGTAACGAGGCTAGCGTTCCAGCATGGCAGCGGACGGGCGACGGCATGTAATCGCGATCGGCGGCGGCATGCGCGTTCCCAGTGGCCAGGTGCCTGTGCACATGGCCTACGCGCTGCGGCTGACCGGCCGGCCCGCGCCCCGGCTGTGCGTGCTGAACACGGCGGGCGGCGACGACCCGCGGTGGGCGCTGACGATGTACGACCGCTTCGCCGGGCACCCGGCCAAGCTGAGCCACCTGGCCCTGTTCCCGATGCCGAACGTCGCCGACCCCGAGGACCTGCTGCTGTCCCAGGACGTCATCTTCGTCGGCGGCGGCAGCGTGGCGAACATGCTGGCCGTGTGGCGGGTGCACGGGCTCGACCGGATCCTGCGCAAGGCGTGGCAGGCGGGCATCGTGCTGGCCGGGTCGAGCGCCGGGGGCATCTGCTGGTTGGAGGGGGGAACCACCGATTCGTTCGGCCATGAGCTGCGGGCGTT
>DATGVY010000010.1:0-11038 GCA_035299845.1 Streptosporangiaceae bacterium | reverse complement strand
CAAGCCGGCCGGCCGGTCCGGCCGGCCGGTCCGGCCCGGCGGCCAGGGCATTCCGCCAGGGAGCACCGGCACGAGAATGCCATCGCCCCAGGCGGCCTGCGGTCCCTGCGGTCCTGGCGGCGGGCCTGACACACCCAGGGGTCCCTCCCTGCCCCGGGAACGCCGCGCGGTACTGTTTCCACGACAAGCTGTAGGACGAGCAATGACCGGCCAGTGGCGCCGGGAGTCATCCGCTGGGAAGGCAATCTGTGAGTCCCAACCGCAGCGCCCCACGCCGAGATGGCGCCGAGAGGCCGCCGGGCGCTCCGAGCCCCTCGCCGGGCCAGGCTACGGCCGACGATCTGGCGGCGCAGCGGGCAGGCCGCCCGCGCCGGGTCCGGCGCTGGGCGCTGCGTGCCGCGCTGGGCGCGGCGCTGCTGATCGTCACGACCGGGTGCAAGTCAACGGCTTTCACCCGGCTGGGCATGCCAGTGCCCGTCACCAGGCAGGGCCAGGTGACGCTGACGCTGTGGCAGGGTTCCTGGATCGCGGCGTGGGCGGTCGGCATCATCGTGTGGGGACTGATCATCTGGGCGGTGCTCTTCTACCGCAAGCGCTCGGACCGGGTGCCGCACCAGGTCCGCTACAACCTGCCGATCGAGTTCCTTTACACGGTCGTGCCGTTCATCATGATCGGCGTGCTGTTCTACTTCACGGCACGGGACGAGAACTACATCAACAGGCTGTCGCCGAATCCTGACGTGATCGTGAACGTGACCGGCTTCCAGTGGAGCTGGGAGTTCCAGTACCCGCAGTACAGCGTGACGGGCACCAGCACGAAGGTGACGTCGCTCGGGCAGATGTGGCCGGGCAGGCTGCCGGTGATGGAGATCCCGGTCGGCGAGACGGTCAGGTTCAACCTCTACTCGACCGACGTGATCCACTCGTTCTGGATTGTGCAGTTCGAGTTCAAGCGGGATGTCCTGCCCGATCACCCGAACCACTTCCAGGTGACCCTGACCAGGACTGGCACGTTCACCGGCCGTTGCAGCGAGCTTTGCGGCGTGTATCACAGCCGCATGCTGTTCACCCTGAAGATCGTGACGCCGCAGCAGTTCCGGCAGTGGATTACTACGCAGCAGGCGCTGCAGAAGGCATCCGGGGGTGCCCAGTGAGCACGTTCAGTCCGCCCGCCGACACCGCGGGCGCAGCACCGATCACCGCACCGGCTGGCTACCGCAAGGGCTCATTGCTCGCCGACTGGCTATCCTCGACTGATCACAAGGTGATCGGCCACCTGTACCTGATCACCTCGTTCTTCTTCTTCATGGCGGCCGGGCTGATGGCGATGGTCATGCGCGCCCAGCTGCTCGGCCCCGACAATCACCTGGTGTCCGACCAGCAGTACAACGAGCTGTTCACCATGCACGGCACGATCATGCTGCTGCTGTTCGCCACGCCGCTGTTCGTCGGGTTCGCCAACGAGATCATGCCGCTGCAGATCGGCTCGCCGGACGTGGCATTCCCCCGGCTCAACCTGCTCAGCTACTACATGTTCGCGTTCGGCGGGCTGATCCTGCTGCTGAGCTTCATCACCCCGGGCGGCGCGGCCGCGTTCGGCTGGTACGCGTACTCGCCGCTGACCAGCTCGCTGTACTCGCCGGGGATCGGCGGCGACATGTGGATCATGGGCCTGGTGCTCTCCGGGCTCGGCACGATCCTGAGCGGCGTCAACTTCGTCACCACGATCATCTGTATGCGCGCCCCGGGCATGACCATGTTCCGGATGCCGATTTTCACCTGGAACATCCTGCTCACCAGCATGCTGGTGCTGCTGGCGTTCCCGGTGCTCGCCGCTGCGCTGCTGGTGCTGGAGATCGACCGCAAGCTCGGCGCGCAGGTGTTCAGCGCCAGCAGCGGCGGAGCGCTCCTCTGGCAGCACCTGTTCTGGTTCTTCGGCCATCCGGAGGTCTATATCGTGGCGATACCGTTCTTCGGTATCGCCTCGGAGATCCTGCCGGTCTTTGCGCGCAAGCCCCTCTTCGGCTACAAGGGCCTGGTCGGCGCCACCATCGCGATCGCCGGGCTGTCCATGACCGTGTGGGCGCATCACATGTTCACCACCGGCGCCGTGCTGCTGCCGTTCTTCTCCTTCATGACCTTCCTGATCGCGGTGCCGACCGGGGTGAAGTTCTTCAACTGGATCGGCACGATCTGGCGGGGCCAGCTGACATTCGAGCCCGCGATGCTGTTCATCCTCGGCTTCCTGATCACGTTCCTGTTCGGCGGCCTGACCGGCGTCATCCTCGCCTCACCGCCGCTGGACTTCGCCGTCAGCGACTCCTACTTCGTGGTGGCCCACTTCCACTACGTGCTGTTCGGCACCGTGGTGTTCTGCATGTTCGGCGGCTTCTACTTCTGGTGGCCAAAGTGGACCGGAAAGAAGCTGGACAACACGCTGGGGAAATGGCACTTCTGGAGCGTCTTCATCGGGTTCCAGATGACGTTCCTCGTGCAGCACTGGGCCGGGGTCGAGGGGATGCCGCGCCGCATCGCAAACTACCCGGATCTGCCCGGGAACGTGACGACGCTGAACCAGATCTCGACAGTCGGCGCCTTCATCCTCGGCGTCTCCAACTTCATCTTCTTCTACAACATCTACAAGACCTGGAAGCACGGGGAAACGGTGACCGCCGACGACCCGTGGGGATTCGCCAACTCGCTGGAATGGGCGACGTCGTGCCCGCCGCCGCGGCACAACTTCACCTCGATACCGCGGATCAGGTCCGAGCGGCCCGCGTTCGACCTGCACTACCCGCACATCAGGACCGGCCGGGACCGCGCGCTGGAGCACCGGCAGGCCATCGGGGGCCGAAATGACTGACCGCACCCGGCGCCCCCAACTGACGGCAGGGGTTTCTTCATGAAGGTCGAGGGCTACCTCTTCCTGGGCTGCGCGGTGTTCTTCGGCGGCTCGGACGTCGTGTACTGGCGTTTCTCGCATGACCCGACCGGCACGACGGCGCTGGCGCTGTCTGTCGCCCTCGCCTTCCTCACCGGGTTCTACGTGCTGTTCACCGGTCGGCGGCTGCCGAGACGGCCGGAGGATGACGTGGCCGCGGAGATCCAGCAGGGAACCGGCGAGGTCGGGTTCTTCAGCCCGCATAGCTGGTGGCCGCTGTTCATGGGACTGTCCGCCGCTTTCGCCGCGGTGGGCACCGCGATCGGCTGGTGGATGTTCCTGATCGGCATGCTCTTCGTGGTTTTCAGCGCGATCGGCTTCGTCTTCGAGTACTACCGCGGGCACTACGCCCACTGACCGCGCCCGTCGTGTCGCCCGGCCGGAGCAGACCGCGCACATCTAGATTCGCCGCCTGAAGCTCTATGACCTGGGCAAATATGACGGGCCCTATGGGCCTGGGGGAACCCCGGGCTAGGAGTCCGCCTGCTCGCCGGGGCCGTCGTGGCCGGGACCGTCGTGAGCGGCGGAACCGGACGATGAGCTCGTTCCGGCATCCCCTGAGGCGGCCCCTCGCGGCCCGCCGGTCGGCACGGCCGCGTGCGCTGGCTCGCCATCGCCGCTGGCCTGGCCGTGGCCGTTGCCGCCGTGCCCGTTGCCGCCGCCAGCGCCGCCGTGGCCGTTGCCGGTGGTCAGCTCGACGCTCTCGGTGAGAACCGTATGAAGCCGGGCCCGCACCTTGCCGAGCGCGCCCCGGCTGGCCGGCGCCGGGATCCCGTTCTCGTCAGCGGAGTCCGGCGACGGCAGGGTGGGCAGCTGCGACCTGGACGTGAGCACGGCGTGTGCATTCTCCGAGACAGGCCGCGTGACCTCGATGAACTCGCCGCTCGGCAGCTGCCGGATGATCCCGGTCTCGACGCCGTGCTCCAGCAGATGCTGGTCCTTGCGCTGCAGCCCGAGGCAGATCCGCTTGGTCACGATGTAGGCGATGACCGGGGCGGCGAACACCGCCACCTGCGCGATGCGGGTCGTCGTGTACAGCGAGATGTCCAGGTGCTCCGCGATGAGGTCGTTGGCGCCCTCCAGCAAGAGCACGCCGACGAAGGTGATTCCGGCCAGCCCGATGGCCGTCCGGGTAGGCGCATTGCGCGGCCGGTCATTGACGTGGTGCTCGCGTTTGTCACCAGTGATCCAGGCCTCCAGGAACGGCCACAGCGCGAGCCCGGTGAAGATGGCGCCGAGCGGCAGCAGCCCGGGTATGAAGACGTTGAAGCTGAAGGTGTGCCCGAAGACGTTCCACTCCCATGGCACCATGACGCGCAGCGCGCCTTCGAGCCACCCCATGTAGAAGTCGGGCTGCGAGCCTGCCGACATCGCCACCGGCGTGTACGGGCCGTACAGCCAGACCGGGTTGATCTGGGCGAAGGTCGACGCCAGTGCGACCGCGGCGAAGGTGAAGAAGAAGAACGCGCCGGTCTTGGCCATGAAGTACGGGTAGAAGGGCGCGCCGATGACGTTCTGGTCGGTCCTTCCCTTCCCCGGCATTTGCGTGTGCTTCTGGTGCCACATGATGAACAGGTGCGCCGTGATCAGGGCCAGCAGCAGCCCAGGGATCAGCAGCACGTGCAGGATGTAGAGCCGGGGGATGATGTCGTGCCCGGGGAACGCGCCGCCGAACAGGAAGAATGCCAGGTAGGTCCCGACCACCGGGATGGACTGGATGACGCCCTCGAGGATCCGCAGTCCCGCGCCGGACAGCAGGTCATCGGGGAGCGAGTAGCCGAACAGCCCCTCCAGCAGGCCGAGCGTCAGCATCGTGATCCCGATCAGCCAGTTGACCTCGCGAGGCTTCCGGTACGCGCCGGTGAAGAAGATCCGCAGCATGTGCGCCAGGATCGCGGCCAGGAACAGGTCAGCGGCCCAGTGGTGGATCTGCCGCATCAGCAGCCCGCCGCGGACGTCGAAGCTGATGCCGAGCGTCGATGCGTACGCCTGGCTCATCCTGACGCCGTCCAGGGCCTTGTACGAGCCGTGGTAGACGACCCCGGTCATGCTCGGCTGGAACCAGAACGTCAGGAACGTCCCGGTGAGCAGCAGGATGATGAACGAATACAGGGCGATCTCGCCGAGCAGGAACGTCCAGTGGTCGGGGAAGATCTTCCTGAACGCCGTGCGGAAGCCCTTGGCGCCGCGGAACCGGTCGTCGAGCCACCCGCCAGTGCCGTCGACCAGCTTGGTCGTCATGCTCATCCGCGCTCCCAGAAGCTCGGCCCGACGGGCTCGTGAAAGTCGCTCTGCGCCACCAGGTATCCGTCGGCGTCGGTGGTGATCGGCAGCTGCGGAAGCGGCCTGGCGGCAGGCCCGAAGATGACCTGGGCGCCGCGCGGGGCGTCGAAGGTTGACTGGTGGCATGGGCAGAGAATGTGATGCGTCGTCTGCTCGTACAGTGAGACCGGGCAGCCTACGTGAGTGCAGATCTTCGAGTAGGCGACGATGCCGTCCACCGTCCAGTTCAGCACGGTCGGATGCTGCAGTTCCTCCGGCCGGAGCTTGATGATGATCGTCGCGGCCTTGGCGAGGGCGTCGTCGTCGGTCGCGTACCCCTCGGGTATCACCGTGATCATGCCGCCGGGCGAGCTGAAGTCACTTGGCCGGATCGGCATGTTGCTGACGTCCTCGATCAGCCGCAGGCCCTTGCGCCACACGGTGTGCCGCAGGCTGGTACCCGGCAACGGCCCCATGTCGCGGAGCAGCACCACGGGGGCAACGACGAGCGGCAGCGTCGCCGCGATCAGCGTGCGGCGGAGCAGCGGCCGCTTTACGAACTGGCTGGCGTCTGTCCCCTCCTCGAAGGTCTCGGCGAACGCCGCCCTGTCCGCCGGCGCCGAGGCCAGCGGCTTGCGCGGCTCGGTGAGCTCCACGGCAGGCATCAGGTTGCGGACCCAGATAGTGGCGCCGAACGCCAGGCCGAGCATAGCCAGCGAGAGGGCGGTGCCCAGCGCCAGGTTCGACCGCAGCACCGCGTCGACCGAATGAACGGGCAGGCCGATGTAGGCGGCGATGAAACCGATTCCGGCCAGCGTGGCGATGATGAAGCAGGTGGCCGCGATGCGCTCGGCGATCTTGGCCTTACCCAGGTCGGACGGGTCGGCAGGCAGCTCGCGGGGTGCGGCCTGGGCCGTCGGCCCGTCCCGGCCGAGCAGGGTTCTTGCCTGCGCGGGCGGCGGGGTGCCGATGACACGGCGCGGGCCAGCCGGCGCCTCGGCCGCCGCTGCCGGGTAGCCCTGCTCCGCTGGCTCGCCGTGGGTGCCTGGACGGGGCCCGTCGCCGGGCAGCTCGCCATGGCCGTTTGTCTCACTCATGTGCTTCGGTCTTTCCGTGCTTCGCTGTGATCCACATCGCCGCCAGCACCATGAAGAACAGCAGGCCGAGGAACGCCACCAGGCCCTCGGTGACCGGGCCGATCCGGCCCAGGCTGAAGCCCCCCGGGTTCGTCGATGATCGCGTCTGCGTGACGTAGGCGATGATGTCGCGCTTGTTCTGCGGCGTGATGGTGGTGTCGTTGAAGACCGGCATCGCCTCCGGGCCGGTCAGCATGGCCTCGTAGATCTGGGTGGGCGTCGCCTGGGTCAGCGCGGGCGCGTACTTGCCGTTGGTCAGTGCGCCGCCGGCGCCGACGAAGTTGTGGCACTGCGCGCAGTTGGCGATGAACAATTGCTGGCCGACGGCCACACTGGCGCCGGAGGTGCTGACCTGTGCCGGGGCGGGGATCGCAGGGCCTCCGGCCAGCGAGGCGATGTAGGCCGCGATCGCGTGGGTCTGGGCGGCGTTGAGCGACACCGGCTTGCGCCCGTTCTCCGCGGCGGGCCCTTTCGCGGGCATCCGGCCGGTGCTGACCTGGAAGTCCACCGCGGCCGCGCCGACCCCGATCAGGCCCGGCGCTATGTTCGACACGCCTTGCGCCTCAAGGCCGTGGCAGCTCGAGCAGTTCTTATTGAACAGGCTCTGACCGTCAGCGATCTGCCGCTGGCTGGTGCCAGCAGGCGCCGACGCGGAGGCCGGGCTGCCGGTCCCGGTCACTGCCGCGTAGCCCATGCCGATCGCGACGAGCATCAGCAGGACGACGGCATAACCCGCGGCCGGGTGCCTTCGCCTCGCGGTGATCCAGCGCACTGGGTCCTCAGTTTCCGGTCAGTGGATCAGGTAGATGGTGGTGAACAGGCCGATCCACACGACATCGACGAAATGCCAGTAGTAGGAGACGACGATCGCGCTGACCTGCTGCTCGTGCGTGAAGCGCTTGGCCGCGTACGTGCGGCCGAGCAGGAAGATGAACGCGACGAGCCCGCCAGTGACGTGCAGCCCGTGGAATCCGGTCGTCAGGAAGAAGACCGAGCCGTAGTTGCTGGACTGCAGCGTCACGCCGTCCTTGATCAGGGCCAGGTACTCGTATCCCTGGCCGCTGACGAAGTACAGGCCCATCAGGAACGACAGCACATACCACTCGCGCAGTCCCCAGCGCGCCATGTTGAAGATCGAGCCGGTGCGCCTGATCTGGCCGCGTTCGACCGCGAACACGCCGAGCTGGCAGGTCACGCTGGACAGCAGCAGCACCGTCGTGTTCACCGTCGCGAGGCCCAGGTTCAGGTGCGCCATCGGCCAGTGCTTGCCCAGGCCCTTGTCCACCGAGCGGATCGTGAAATACATGGCGAACAGCGCCGCGAAGAACATGAGCTCGGAGGAGAGCCAGACGATGGTCCCCACGCTGACCAGGTTCGGCCTGCTGGCCGGCGTGCGCGGGACTACCTCGGTTGTTGCTGTCGCCACGATGGCCATTATTACGACACCACGTAGGCGGACGTCGCGCGACCCCCCGGGTCGGTAGCATCCAGTTCCATGAAGGTCGTTGTGTACAGCCATGACGCGGACGTGCGCAGCCGGATCCGGCTCGCCATCGGCCGCCGGCCCGCCCCTGACGTGCCGGAAGCCGAGGTGATCGAGGTTGCCACCCAGGCCGCGCTGATCCGGCTGCTTGACCGGGGCGGGGCGGAGGTCATGGTGCTGGACGGAGAGGCGCAGCCGGCCGGCGGCATGGGCATCTGCCGCCAGGCCAAGGACGAGATTTACCACTGCCCTCCGGTCCTGCTGATCATCGGCCGGCCCGACGACGGCTGGCTGGCCACCTGGTCACGTGCCGATGCGGTAATCAGCCACCCGATCGACCCGAAGGCGCTGGCACAGGCGCTGGCCGGCCTGATGCGCCAGCGGGCCGCAGGCACCGCCGTAGCGCAGGCCTGACCCTGACCCTGACCCCGAGGGGGGCGGATGGATTCCCGCACTGCCTGGCCGTCGCTGATCGGCGCGCTGATCAGGGGCGAGACGCTCAGCGCCGACGAGACCGCGTGGGCAATGAACGAGATCATGGACGGCGCGGCCACGCCCGCCCAGATCGCGGGCTTCGGCGTCGCGCTGCGGGCCAAGGGCGAAACGGTGGGCGAGGTCAGCGGCCTGGCCCAGGCAATGCTTGAGCACGCGACGCCGCTGCGCGTCTCCGGCCGGCTGACCGATCTGGTCGGGACTGGCGGGGACGGCGCGCACACGGTCAACATCTCCACGATGGGCACGATCGTGGCAGCGGCGGCCGGCGCGCGGATGGCGAAGCACGGCAACCGGGCGGCATCCTCCGCCTGCGGCGCCGCGGACGTGCTTGAGGCGCTCGGCGTGGTGATCGACCTGCCGCCGCGGGCCACCGAGCAGCTGGTGGAGGAGACCGGGATCGCGTTCCTCTTCGCTCCGCTCTACCACCCGGCGCTCCGGCACGCCGCCGTGCCGCGCCGCGAGCTCGGCGTGCCCACCGTGTTCAACTTCCTTGGCCCAGTGGCGAACCCGGCTAGGCCAGGCGCCCTCGCGGTGGGCGTCGCCGACCCGCGGATGGGGCACATCATCGCCGGGGTGCTGGCCGGCCGGGGCAACTCTGCGCTGGTCTTCCACGGCGAGGACGGCCTTGACGAGCTGACCACGACCACCACGTCGACGGTCTGGGTGGTGCATGGCGGCACAGTGAGCCAGACGGCGTTCGACCCGGCGGTCCTGGATATCGGCCGGTCATCAGCCGGGGACCTGCGCGGCGGGGACGCGACGCAGAACGCGGCGGCGGCGCGCGCCATGCTGTCGGGCCAGTCCGGCCCGGTGCGCGACACCGTGCTCTTGAACGCGGCAGCCGCGCTTGCTGCCGAGGCAGGGGTGCCAGATCCGGGAGATCTGCCGGGAGCGCTGGCAGCCGGCTACGCCCGTGCCACGAACGCGGTCGACTCCGGGGCGGCCGCCGCGCTGCTGGAGCGATGGGCCCGCGCCAGCCAGCGGCTAGCGCGGTCCGGCGGCTGACCCCGGCGAGCGGCTAGCGCGGTCCGGCGGCTGGCCCCGGCGAGCGGCCAGCGCGGTCCGGGCGGTGACCCGGGGCTCAGGCTGACTCCGTATACCCCAGCGCGAACGCCGCCTCAAGGTCGTGCCGTGAGTACGTGCGGAACGCGATGTGAGTCTCGGTGTGGGTCACGCCAGGCACCTTGTTTAGGTGGCCGGGGATGACGTCGCCGAGTTCCTCGTGCCCGCGCACCCGCACCATCGCCACGAGATCGAACTCGCCGGTGACCGAGTAGACCTCGCTGACCTGAGGTATCTGGGCGATCATCTCGGCCGTCTCGGGAATGCGCGTCACGTCGGTCTTCACCAGAACGATAGCGGTGACCACTTGCGCCTCCTCGGCCGTCCGGGCGCCGGCGCATCCGGCTGTCGCCGTAGCGTACCGCCTAGCCGCCGGCCCCATCCGCGGCGGCGGCCGCGGTGGCCTGACCGCGCCAGCCATCGCCGAGTTCCGCCAGCGCGGCGACCCCGGTGACGGCGAGCCTGCGCAGCAGGCCCTGCAGCACCTCGGCGGTGGCCATGGCGTCGGGCAGTGCCCGGTGGCAAGGTAGCGTATGCGTCACGAAGAAGTCGGCCAGCGTGCGGAGCTTGCAGTCGGGTACCTCGGCCGCGCCGAGGACCAGCCGGGCGAGCGTTACCGTGTCGAGCACGGGAAAGTCCGGCCATGACACGCCGCAGGCGCCGCACGCCGCGCTGAGGAAGCCGACGTCGAAGGCGGCATTGTGCGCGGTCAGCACGCTGCCGCGGGCGAACCCGAGGAACCCGGGCAGCGCCTCGCTGATCGCGGGCGCCTGGCCGGCCATGGCGTCGGTGATGCCGGTCAGCGCGGCGATGCCTGCCGGGATCGCGCTGCCCGGGTTGACCAGCGTGCAGTACTCCGCGCGCAGCCGGCCGCCGCTGAGCCGGACCGCTCCGATCTCGGTGATGCTGTCCTGACCGGGCTGCCAGCCGGTGGTCTCCACGTCGACGACGACGAATTCGAGCTCGGCGAGCGGCACGGTGAGCAGGGCGGGCGGCAGGGGCAGGCCGGGCGGCCGGGGACGCTCGCCGGACGGCAGAACCGGCTCAGCGGGCCGCAGGATCGGCCCCTCGGGGGCGGGGCTCAGTGCGCCCTCGGCGGGCAGTGCGTCCCCGGCGGTCGGTGCGTCCCCGGCGGTCGGTGCGGGCCCGCCGGTCGGTGCGTCCCCGGCGGTCAGGACGTCCTTGGTAGTCACGCTTTCACCGTAGGGCTGGGCACCGACAGTCCGGCCCAGGCGCGCCGCCGCCGCCGGACCAGGTCTCGTTATGGGTTCGTTACTCTCATCCGTTGGTCAAGAAGACGGGCGAGAGTGAGCGATTCGGTTGAATCTGCCGACTGATCTTCACTAGTGTCAGGCTCCGAGCCGTATCGCTCAGCAGTCGCCATGTCGGCGACGGCGATCGGCCGCCGCCGAGTTTTCCTGCTGGCGCGGTGAGCCAGCATGTTAAGCCGGGGAACCACCGGACGATCGCCAGGCACTCAGCCCGGGCATCTCCAGGGGTGAATCGGCCAGGGGCCTCGTCCGGGTCTGGCCGTAGGGCGTCCTTCCACAGCCCGAACCCGTCAGCTCACCCGGTAGGCGGTCAGTGGGAGAAGGAGCGTGTCACTTACGTGGGTACGCGACCATTCGTTAGCACCACCCTGAGACGCTGCGCAGCGGT
>DATGVY010000009.1:0-2138 GCA_035299845.1 Streptosporangiaceae bacterium | reverse complement strand
CCCGAGCAGGGCGCGGGCCTCGGCGAGCACCTTCGGGTAACCGGCTCCGTCGCCGCCATCGGGAACACGCAGCAACGCGGCCAGCGCCGCTCGCGCATGGTCGATCGCCGCGTCCAGTTCCTTCCCGTCAAGCAACGGGCGGCTGGCGATGTCATTCATGGCAGATCCCCTCCCCAGGTTGGCCAGGTGACGGCCGGCTCCGTCAGGGCCATGGCGGCCGCCACCTGGGGTCCTAAATGTCACGGGCGCCATGGCCGTGACCGGCGGGAGAGGATGCGGCTGACCGGCGCAGCCGGCCCAGCCTCAAATCGCAACGGGAATAATAGAATCCGACCGGCGGAATCATATGCCCCCCAAAGGCTATAGATTCGTTGACCGGCAGCTGCCTGCCAGGCAGGCTATTGCCGGTGATCGGCAAAACGTGCGGCAGATATCTCGCTAACGTGCGACGAAATTGAAATGAGACGCTTGGCTAGCGAAAATAAATGCCAGCTGCCCGGAGCCGGAGGTGGCAGGGGTGCCCGCCCGGCGGCTATACGAGCGTTCATGGGATGGCGATGCGATCACGCATCGCGTGACCCTTGGCTACGTTCTATTCATCCCTCACGACCCTTTCCGCCGGCCGGAGCGGTCACCGCGCGATCTCGCCGCGACGACGGCCACTCAGACCTTGCGGTCCTCCCCTCATCCGCCCCTTACGGCCCACCCAGGACGTTGCCCGTCCCGGATCTCGTGAGCACCAGAGATGAGCTTAGTGTAGCTAGATAAACGATGTCTATCTATGCAGGATTTACGTCAATAAAGATTTCATGATGAGACAGTTAGGATCCCGTAGGCGGCCGCGGCGGCGCTAGGAGGCAGGCGGCTCGGCGGACCGGCCGACCAGTTCGGCGGCCGCGGATCCGAATGCGGCGGCGGGCGGGTACGCCGCGCACGCGCTCCGCCAGCGGTCATGCAATGACCTGGTAATTTCCGTCGGCAGGGCGGCGAATGCCGGACCGCCGGCCAGCACTTCGAGCGGCCCGAGCAGGTACACCTCGGCTAGGGTCGGCAGGTCAGCGAACTCGGCCGCCGGGTTCGCGCCGCCGGGCAGGCGGGTCGCCCGCTCGATCAGGCCCGCGCCCAGCTGCCACACCGCATGACCCTCGCCGGCCAGGATGCATTCCACGGCGGCGAGTATCTCGACGGCCATCGCGTACGACTCGGCGACGAGCAGCCCGGCCCCGAACTCCCCCGGGCTCGGCGCCAGCGGACCGCCGAGCCTGGCCAGTGCGCTGAGGTGGTCAAGGTGCGCGCCTTCGTGTATGCCGCGCCATATCTGTTGCTCCAGCGGGGTCGCGGTGGACGGGACCTCGGCGATCGCGGTGCCGGGGCCAGGCAGCCCGGGCAGGCACATCCAGGTCCGCCGGGCCAGCCGGCGAGTGACCGGCAGGCGCACCGCGACGTGCTCGTAGCTGGGCGACGGCCGGTAGCGGACGCCCCAGGCCAGCTGCCGCGCGCTGATCAGCGGGCACGCCGCGTCGCGCGGAAGCCTGGCGGCGGTCGCCATGAGCAGCTCGCCGAACTCCGCGACCAGATCGGCAGCTCGCCACGCGACCTCGCGGACGGCGCGAATCGGGCCGGAGACGGGGCGGGTGTCCGGATACCACGCCGGCACCGGGCCGGCGAACCGCCGCAGCTGGCGGAGCCTGGCCGCGTGCTGGCCGGCGGAGACGACGCGCATGGAGCGGACCGCCTCGTCCAGGCCGCTGAACGCGCCTGGACCGTCCCGCCTAGCCGTGCGGCGCGCTGCCCCGCCAAACCCTGGGCCACCGAACCCAGGGCCACCGAACCCAGGACTATCGAGCGCGAGGCAGCCGACGGCTACGTCCGCCCAGCCCCGCGCGGTCCACGCGTCAGCTTCCGCGTTCCCGGCCGGTACCCGCATCGCCGCGGCCGCCGCGGCGACCGCCCACGCGCGCGCAACGGGCGCCGCGACATGCAGCGGCCCGGGGGCTTCAGCCCCCGGGCCGCACTCCTCACTACCCATCCGGCACTGACATGGCTCCGAAACTCGCTGGGGTGGCTTTGCGTGAATCCTGGTAAGCCGGGGCGCGCCCGGCAGCCGGAGCCCAATACTTGAAGCAACACAAAAAAAT
>DATGVY010000008.1:0-2384 GCA_035299845.1 Streptosporangiaceae bacterium | reverse complement strand
CCGAGCTCGGCGGCGAGTCCGGGGACGGACCATTCGCCGGGTGCCAGGCCGGTGAGCACGGCGGGCCGCCCTTTCTGCGGGGCTCGGATGCCGTGCTGGCTGATCAGGGTGCGGACCTGCCCTGCGGTGAACCTGTCGGTCCGCTTGGGCGGCCGGTATCCCCCGGCGTTGAGGATGCCGGCGATCTGGCGGCTGTTGCGCCCGGTTCCGGCGAGCCCGGTGACGCGGTCCAGGAGCGCGGGAAAGTACGAGAGCTGGTCCAGGCGGGCGACCGGCCGGACGGCCTGTCCGCTGGTCTGGTGCCCGCCGGCCCAGGTGATGGTGACGTCGACGAGCTCGCTGTCCCCGGCGACGCTGACGGTGATGTCCTGGATCAGGATGCGCAGCAGTTCCTTGCGGTCGGCCTGCGTGGTCGACGGGGCGTTCCAGACTCGCGGGAGGTCGCCGGCCAGGGACTCGATCGCCGTCCGCTCGGCGGCGGTGAGGACGGCCGGCTGCTGTTCGGTGAACCGCTGGCAGTCCGCTTCCAGCCGGGCCGTCTCGGCGAGAGCGGCCTCCCAGTCCGCTTCCAGCTGGCGGGCGACGAGCCTGTTCTCGGGTTCGGCGAGCTGGTACTGGCGGCGGGCGCGGCCGGCGGCGCAGCGGGCCCGCTCGATCCGCTGCCGCCACAGCTTGCCCAGCATGGCCCGCTCGTCCTCGGCCTGGGCGGCGGCGGCCATGGAGACCTCCAGCGCGGCCGGCGCCACCGCGTCCAGGACCTGCCGGGCGACCCAGCCGTCGAGCGGAGGGCCGGCGATGTGCTGGCAGTTCCCGCCGGTCCCGTAGTTCGCCTGGTAGAAGGCGCACGTGTAGCTGTGCGCCGGGCGCGCGGCACCCGGCCCGTCGTGATACCGGGCTGTCATGCGGTGCCCGCCGCACCGGCCGCAGCGCAGCAGCCCGGACAGCAGCGCCGAGCCGTCCCGCGGCGCGCCGGGCGTGGCCGCGGTCTGCCGGTTGGCGGCCATCCGGGCGATGTTCGCCTCGTGCTCCGCGGCGGTGATGTAGGCCGGCAGCCGCCCGGGCAGCAGGACCAGCCACTCGCCGCTGCTTTTCACCACGCGCCCGGTACTGGGCCGGCCCGGGACCTTCCGCCGCGGCTCGACCTGGCGGCGGCCGTAGGCGTAATAGCCGGCGTAGACCGGGTTGTGCAGCATGTTCTGCAGCGTCTCCCTGGTCGGGCGCCGCCACTCGAGCTCCCCCTTCGACGGGCCGCAATGCACCCGGACCGGCATCTGGATCTCCCGCTCGACCAGGTAGCGGAGTACCGCGTTGAGTGTCCCGAGCCGCGCGAAGGCGCTGAAGACGAGGCGGACCACGTGCTGCGCCTGCTCGTCGGGATCGAGGACAGCCTCGCCGGACGGCCGGCGCACGTAGCCGATCGGCAGCGGGATCGCGAGCTCGCCGCGCTCGGCCTTGGCGAGCTTGCCCGACAGCATCCGCTGCCGGATCAGGTACAGTTCCGCTTCGGACATAGTCCCTTTCAACCCCAGCAGCAGCCGGTCGTTGTAATACCCCGGATCGTAGACGCCGTCAGGATCGGCGAGCAGCACCCCGGCCAGCGAGCACAGCTCCAGAAGCTGATGCCAGTCCCGGCCGGTCCGCGCCAGCCGCGACATCTCGATCCCCAGGACGATGCCCGCACGTCCCATCGTGACCTCCGTGACGAGCCTGGCAAAGCCCTTCCGGGAATCCGCCGTCGCCGCTGACACGCCCAGGTCGTCGTCGATCACTGTCACCTGCGACCGCGCCCAGCCCAGCGCCACCGCCCGCCCAGCCAGCGCGTACTGCAGCCGCGCGGACTCCGAATGCTCAAGCACCTGCTGCCTGGTCGACTGGCGTACGTATACGACCGCCGCCCGGTCCAGGTGCTCCGGCCGGATCTTCTGCGGCGGCTGCCCCTGCAGCCGGTAACCGGCCAGGCTCATCACGACCGCCTCCCGTCATGCGGGCCGCAGCCCTGACCGCCAGCAGCGCCAGCAGCGCCACCACCGCCGTCCGCCGTTCCGGCGGCAGGACCGCCCAGATCGAGGGGTCGGGAGTCACCGCGTTCCCGGGGCTCGGTCGCATCGCGCTCACCTGCTGCCGCTGACCGCAGCCGGCGAACCGCAGTCGCCGCCTGCAACAGTGCTCCCACGCTCAGTATCGACCCGGACGTAGGCGTCAGGCTAGAGACGATTTCTGCTTCACGGGCATCACAGGTGGCAGATTGAGGAAACGTTCAAGGCCGGCAAGGACGTCCACGGATGGGACCAGTGCCAGGCCCGCGGCTTCGAGGCGATCTGCCGCCATAGCGCCCTCACCGCCCTCGCGCAGCTCCGCCACGCCGCGATCCGCAACGCCCTGTG
>DATGVY010000007.1:0-4428 GCA_035299845.1 Streptosporangiaceae bacterium | reverse complement strand
CCGAATCGTAGAATCCGGACTACGCCGCAGGTATCAGTACCCGTTCTCGGGGGGTAGGGAGACATCATGCACAGCATGTGGAAGGGCGCGATCTCCTTCGGCCTGGTGATGATCCCGGTGAAGCTCTACACCGCGACCGAGCAGAAGGACATCGCGTTCCGGCAGGTCCACCGGGAAGACGGCGGCCGGATCAGGTTCCGCCGGGTCTGCTCCATCGACGGCGCCGAGGTGCCCTACGAGGACGTGGCCAAGGGGTTCGAGCTGCCGACCGGCGAGATGGTGGTGCTCACCGAGGACGATATGGCGGAACTGCCGCTGCCCACGACGCGGAGCATCGAGGTCCTGCATTTCACGCCCGAGAACCAGATCGACCCGATCCTCTTTTCCCGCAGCTATTTCATCGAGCCGGAGAAATCGGGCGCACGGGCCTACGTGCTGCTGCGTGACGCGCTTGAGCGGTCAGGGAAACTCGCCGTGGTCCAGGTGGCGCTGCGGCAGCGCGAGGCGCTGGCCGCGCTGCGCGCCAGGGACGGCCTGCTGGTGCTGGAGACCCTGCTCTGGCCGGACGAGGTCCGCACCCCCGACTTCGCGTTCCTTGAACAGGACATCGACGTCCGGTCGCAGGAGCTGAAGATGGCGGCCTCGCTGATCGAGTCGATGACCGAGGATTTTGACCCGGCCGCGCACCATGACGGCTACCGGGAGGCCCTTGCCGAGGTGGTCGCCGCCAAGACGGAGGGGCGTGACGTCGTGCAGCCGACCGACTCGGCGGAGGCGGCGAGCGAGCCGGTCAGCCTGGCGGATGCCCTGAAGGCCAGCATCGCCGCCGCCCGCGATGAGCACAAGCAATCGGGCCAGCGCCGGGCCAGCGGCAGCTCAGCGAAGGCAAAGGTGCCGGACAGCGGGTCGCAGGACACCGGATCGCCGGCCAGTGCGCCGGAGCGGCGTCGCTCGCGCCGCCGGGCCAGCGCCTGACCAGGTGCCCGGGGGGAATGGCGGTCCGCTGATGAACGATCCGATCCCAGCATGGCCGGGTGAGCTGGTAACGCTGCCCTCCGGCCAGATTTACGTCCGGTCGGCGCCGGCCACCGCCGGCACCTCCGAGCCCGCGGTGTTCGTGCACGGCCTCGGCGGGTCGGCAACGAACTGGACCGACCTGATGGACCTGCTACGCCGGCCCGCTGCAAGCGAGCCGCGGCCGGTCGGCGCTGCCCTTGCCGGCGAGGCCATTGACCTGCCTGGATTCGGGTTCTCCCCGGTACCGGCCGACGGTGACTACTCGATCGACGCCAAGGCCAGGGCGGTCATCGAGTTCATCGAGGAGCGCCGCCGGTGGCCGGTCCACCTCATCGGGAACTCGCTCGGCGGATCCGTCTGCACCCGGGTGGCAAGTCGTCGCCCTGACCTGCTCAGGACGCTGACGCTGATATCGCCAGCCCTGCCCGACCTGCGGCCCCGGCGCATTCCGCTGCGCGTGACCGTGCTTTGCGCGCCGGGAGTGGGTGAGTGGGCGATGCGCCGGCTTGACCGGCACACGGCTGAATCCAGGACCCTCGGCACGGTCCAGGAGGTATACCGGGATCCGCGCCTGATGCATCCCCAGCGGTACGCGGAGGAGGCAGCCGAGGTCCGGCGCAGGGACGAGCTCGGCTACGTCCACGAGGTGATAATCCGCTCCGCGCGCGGGCTCGTGCAGGAGTATGTCCGGCAGGGACCG
The DNA here is from genome assembly GCA_035299845.1 of Streptosporangiaceae bacterium. GTDB lineage: Bacteria > Actinomycetota > Actinomycetes > Streptosporangiales > Streptosporangiaceae > Palsa-506. The sequence goes on along the minus strand of DATGVY010000007.1, from coordinate 2,711 downwards.
CGGGCGCTCTGGCGCGACGCGGCCCGGGTGACCGCCCCCACCCTGGTGCTCTACGGGAGCCACGACCGGCTGGTCAGGCCTGCGATGGCAGCCCGGGCGGCTCGCATCTTCCCTGCCGCGCGGGTGCTGGTGCTGCCGCGGATGGGGCACGTCGCGATGATGGAACGGCCGGACCTGGTGGCGCGCGAGATACGCGAGCTGCTGGTCAGCGTGGCTGGTCGGCCGGGAAGGACCAGCAACATAGATCCGGAACGGAGAGCACCGCAGCATGCCGCCACGCAGGCCGACCCCGGCGGAGCCGGCTGAGCCTGGATTGCTGATCACCGCCCCCCGCGTCGTTCCCGCCCGGGCCGGCTCCGGGGTGCTCGCGCCTGGATACGTGGGCATCAGCGGCGGCCTGATCACCGAGGTTGGCCAGGGGCCGCCGCCGCGTCGGCCCGACCTTGTGCTGGACAGCGGGGTCCTCGTGCCCGGCCTGGTGGACCTTCAAGTCAACGGCTATTTCGGGGTAGAGCTGATGACCGCCGGGGCGGCCGGCTGGACCACAGTCGCCGGACGGCTGCCAGAGACCGGGACGACTGCGTTCATGCCTACGTTCATTACCTCGCCGCTCGCCGAGCTGACCGCATCGCTGCGCTTCGCGGCAGCGGTCATTCCTGCGCTGCCGGCTGGCCGCGCCCGGGTGCTCGGCGTGCACCTGGAGGGGCCGTTCATCGCGCCGGGCCGTCGTGGCGCGCACAACGCGGCATGGATCATGCCGCCGTCGCCGGCCGTGCTTGATGAACTGCTCGCTGCGGGCGACGGGCTGGTCAGGCTGGTCACGCTGGCGCCGGAGGTTGACGGCGGGATGGCGGCGGTCGAGCAGCTCACCGCGGCCGGCGTGCTGGTCAGCGTGGGGCACAGCGACGCGACCGCGGCGCAGGTGGCGGCGGCGGCCGATGCGGGTGCCCGGCTGGTCACCCACCTGTACAACGCCCAGCGGCCGATGCATCACCGCGAGCCTGGCGTGGTCGGCCAGGCGCTCGCCGATGCCCGGCTGACCAGCGGGCTGATCGCAGACCTGCGGCATGTGGCTGCGCAGGCATGTGCGATCGCGTTCGCCGCGGCGCCCGGCCGGATCTGCATCGTCACGGACGCGGCGGCCTGCGCGGGCATGCCGCCGGGCCGGTACCTGTTCGGCGGCGAGCAAATCGAGCTGCCGCCGGGAGACGGCGAGCCGCCGGTGCGCGCCGACGGCACCCTGGCAGGCTCGGCGCTGCGGATGGACGCCGGGGTGGCGAACATGGTGGCGGCCGGCATCGGCCTGGCGGCGGCTGTCGCCGCCGCGAGCCGCGTTCCTGCCGATCTGATCGGCCGGCCGGAACTGGGCAGGATCGCTCCCGGCGCCGCTGCTGACCTGGCCTGGCTCGGTGATGACCTGCGGGCGAACGCCACCTGGGTGGCGGGTGAGAGGGTATATCCGGCCTAGTAGTTGCCCGTTGTTACCGACCGGGAGGCATTGCCGTATGAGTTCCGCGCCGGACCGTGCGCATCCGGTCACCCACATGCGCACGGAGATCATGGAGCAGCCGGTCGCGCTACGCGCGACAATCGATGCGCTGCTGCCCCGCGCCGCAGAAGCAGGCAAGCTGGCCCAGGGCACCCGGCAGGTGCTCTTCATCGCGCGCGGCACCTCGGACAATGCCGCGGTCTACGGCAGTTACCTGATCCAGGCATACGCCGGACGGCTGGCGACGCTGGCCTCGCCGTCGATCGCCACCATGTACCGTAGCCGTCTTGACCTGTCCGGAGTGCTCGCCGTGGCGCTGTCCCAGTCGGGGCGGACCGATGAGATCGTCGAGACGCTGGCCTGGGCGAGCGATTGCGGCGCGCGGACGCTGGCGATCACCAACGGGGCGGGCTCGCCGGTTGCCGAGGGGGCCGACATGGCGTTCGTTACCGAGGCGGGCGCCGAACATGCCGTGCCGGCCACGAAGACGTTCACTACGCAACTGGCCGCCCTGGCGGTCCTCGCGATCGGCCTCGGCGCTGAGCTTGACGCTGACCTGCTGCGGCGCGTTCCGGACGAGATCGAGGCCCTGCTGACCGGCGAGCTTGGCCTCGACCCGATCGTAGCTGAGCTGGCCGATGTGCAAGGCGTCGTCGTGTCCGGCCGCGGCCTGGCGTACTCGGCGGCTCTTGAGCTTGCCCTCAAGCTCAAGGAGGCCTGCTACCTGCACGCGATGGGGCTCTCCTACGCTGACCTGCTGCACGGGCCGATCGCCGTGGTGGATGCCAGGACCCCGGCGATCGTGCTGGCGGCTGACGCGGGCCCGACCCTGGATGGAACGGTCGATCTCGCGCGCCGGGTGACCGGCGCCGGGGCGCGAGCATACGCGATCGGCGGCGGCTCCCGGCTGGCGGCCGCGAGCAGCCGTGCGCTGCCCGGCCCGGCGCTGCCGGAATGGCTCGCGCCGATGGGTCTCATCGTGCCGGGGCAGCTGCTGACCGAGGCGCTGGCCCGCCAGCTGGGACTGGATCCAGACCGGCCGCGCGGGCTGAGCAAGATCACGCAGACGGACTGACGCGCAGCCGGCGGGCGGGCCGGCGTCGGGCGGGGCCGGTGTCGGGACGGGCTGACGCCGGGACGGGCGGCGTCGGAGGGTTAGGTGTCGGACGGGCCGGTGTCGGGACGGGCCGGTGTCGGGACGGGCCGGCGTCGGGACGGGCCG
>DATGVY010000006.1:0-2595 GCA_035299845.1 Streptosporangiaceae bacterium | reverse complement strand
CACACCGTCTCCGGGCGGCTCTGCAGCAGCAAGACGTCGGGCTCACTCCCGGGCGAACCCTCAAGTGCCCACTCCACGTCCTGCGGGCAGCGGTAGTGTTTCTCCGCGCGCCGGGCCAGCCTGGCCACGGCCAGGATCTCGTCGTCGGCCAGGCACGGGACGGACTGCCGCTCTTCCTCGACCGCGGTCGCGATCACGGTATCGGAGCTGGTCAGCCGGTACTCCAGCGTCTTCGCCGAGATCGTGCGCCTAGTGATCGTGCCCATGACCTTGTCGACGAGGAAGTTGTCCGGGGTGACCTCCCCGCTGACCACCGCCTCGCCGAAGCCCCAGGAGGCGTCGATGGCGATCTGCGACCGGTCGCCGTTCAGCGGGTTGAGGGTGAACGCCACCCCGGCGGCCCGCGGCCTGACCATCTGCTGCACGCCGACGCTCATCGCCGGGTGGGCCCGGCCGTAGCCTCGTTCCAGCCGGTACGCGATGCCGCGGTCGGTGAACAGGCTCGCCCAGCAGCGCAGCACGTGCCGGACGACCTCGTCGCCGCCGCGGACCCACAAGTAGGTGTCGTGCTCGCCGGCGAAGCTCGCGTCCGGCTGGTCCTCGCAGGTCGCCGAGGAGCGGACCGCAACGGGCAGGTCACCGTCCCCGCACCGCTCGCACAGCCGCGCGTACGCGGCCCGGATCGCGCCGGCCAGGTCGGCGGGCGTGTCCAGCGAGGCGATCAGCGCCCGCGCCCGCGCCCCGGCCGCCGTCACCGACGCCGGATCGTGCGAGTCGACCGCCGCGATTAGGGCGTCGAGCTGGCCGGTGAGCCCGGCATCGGCCAGGGCCTTGCGGTAGCAGTCGGCCGAGACCGCGAAGCCGGGCGGCACCGGCAGGCCGGCGCTGAAGAGCGCGCCCAGGGAGGCGTTCTTGCCGCCGAGCACGGGGGCGTCCTCGTGCCGGTAGTTCTCGAACCACAGGATCTGTGCCACTTGACCCCCAGGCGTCACCGCCGGTTGTGCACCCCCAGGCGTCACCGCCGGTTGTGCGATTGCCCAGACCGTACGACGCGCCTGCCTGCTAGACCAATGATGTTGTCCCGCAGAGCGGAACGGAGTTACGGTGGGGCATATGACGCTCAGCGCGCCGGCCACGGACCGGGCCCTGCTGGCCTCGGTGCGCAACGCGGCCCGGGTGCTGCGCGCGTTCTCCCGGGCCGGCCAGGAGCTCGGCATCACCGAACTATCCCGCCAGCTCGGCCTGGGCAAGAGCACCGTGCACCGGCTGGTGACCACGCTGGCGGCCGAACGGCTGCTTGAGCGGGGCAGCACGCCGGGCCGGTACCGCCTCGGCCTGGTCTTGTACGAGCTCGGCAGCAACGTCACCGAGCACGTGGACCTGCACCAGGCGGCGCTGCCGGTGCTCACCACCCTGCGGCACGAGACCGGTGAGATGGTGCACGTGGCCGTGCTCGACGGCCTCGAGGTGGTGTACGTCGAACGGCTGGAGAGCCACAACATGCTGCCGATCTTCCGCCAGGTCGGGCACCGGCTGCCGGCGCACTGGACGAGCTCGGGGAAGGTCCTGCTCGCGGCGCTGCCGCCCGACGAGCTGACCCGGCGGCTCGCGGACTGGCGGCCGGTGGCCCAGACGCCCTGGACCATTACCGACAAGAACCGGCTGCTCGCCGAGCTGGCGGCGGTGGCCAAGCGCGGCTGGGCCCAGAACAACGAAGAAGGGCACCTGGGCATCGCCTCGGTAGGCGCGCCCATCCGGGGCCGGGACGGCAAGGTCATGGCGGCGGTCAGCGTGGTCGGCGACAGCGCCCGGATGCGCACGATGATGCGCCGCGCCACCTCGCTGGTGGTCGAGTCGGCCCGGGTCATCTCCCGTCGGCTCGGCTACAGCTCGCCGCCGGCCTAGCCAGGTATTTTTACCTAACGGGCCGGGTATCCGTGGTCCCCGCCGCTGGGCGCACACCAGGTGGCCGCGCGGCCTGGCGGACCAGCCCCAGACCAGTGAATACCGCTCAGTGAATGCCGCGATGGCCGCCCGCGTCCAGGTACAGCACGCTGCCGTGCAGCAGGTCGGCCTCCGGGTCGAGCAGCAGCTCCACGGCCCAGGCCAGTTCGTCGGCGGTGGGCAGCCGGCCCAGCGAGTTCTGCGCCACGTACTCCTGCCAGACCTCCTCCTCGGCGGCGCCCCGCTCGGCGGCGACCGTGGCCACGATCCGGCGCAGCCTGGGCGTGTCCGCCGGACCCGGGCTGAGCGTGTGCGTGGTCACCCCCCGCGGCCCGTAGAGCAGGCTGATCTGGCGCATCAGGTTGAAGACGCCGGCATTGACCGCGCCCGGGCCCGCCTCGTGCGCGCGCGGCTCCAGGCCAAGCGAGCCGGCGAACGTCACGAACCGCGACCCGGGAACCAGCCGGTCGCGGACCGCGTGCAGCAGCCGCAGCAGCCCGCCGAGCTTGATGTTGCTGCCGACCGCGAGCGCATCCGGGTCGATGCTGTCCGCCGAGCCGCGGACCGGCAGCCCGGCCGCGAAGACCGCGATCCGCACCGGCCCGGTGATCGCCGAGCTGATCACCTCGATCGCGTCGTTGCTGCCGATGT
>DATGVY010000005.1:0-8174 GCA_035299845.1 Streptosporangiaceae bacterium | reverse complement strand
CACCGCGAGACCGAGCACCGCGACACCCAGGACCGCGACACCGGGCAGCTGCTGAGCCAGCTCCGCGGCATGCCAGCCGACGATCAGCGCTACGAGGAGCTGCGCGCTCAGATAGTCGCCAGGCATGTTGGGCTGGCCCGGAGCATCGCCCGCCGCTACGCGAATCGCGGCGAGCCGGCCGAGGATCTGGAACAGGCAGCACTGGTGGGCCTGGTCAAGGCGATCAACGGATTCGACCCGTTACGCGGGCACGACTTCATCGCCTACGCGCGCCCCATGATGAACGGCGAGATAAAGAGACATTTCCGGGACCTGACCTGGGCGGTGCGCGTGCCGCGCAAGTATCAGGAGGGACGGCTCGAGCTCAGCCAGGCCGTCGCCGCCCTCACCCAGCGACTGCGCAGGCCGCCGACGACCACCGAGCTCGCCGCCGAGCTGCGGCTGTCGATGGATGACCTGACCAGCCTGATGGCGGCGGCCGGCGCCTATAGCGCGCTGTCCCTGAGCCTGCCCGACGGGCCGGACGACCAGCGAACGCTCGGTGACTCGCTCGGCGCCATGGACGAGGAACTAGCCGCCGTCGAAGACCGTGAGTCGCTCCAGCCGCTGCTCGACGCGCTCCCGCCCAGAGAGCTGCGGCTGCTGCTGCTGCGCTTCTTCGGCAACCAGACCCAGGCCGAGATCGCCGCCGAGCTCGGGGTGTCCCAGATGCAGGTCTCCCGGCTGCTGGCGACGACGCTGGCCAGGCTGCGCAAGTCCATGCTGACCTAGAAGTGACCCTAGGCCGTGCGGTTCGCGGTGGCACGGGCGGCTTCGATTCGGCCAGCCGGGCAGGCCCGAGCCGCAGGCCGTGACCAGGTCGCCGCCTGCCGGGAAGCCACGCGACTGTTCCGTCCCGGGCGTTTGCCGATCCTCAAGCCGGGTAACGGATCGTCCGCGCCAGATCGGCGCAGGGGGAGGCCATGGTGGTGGTGAGCGACGAGTTTTCTGCGCCGCTCAGCGAGCGGTATGAGGACGCGGTCGCGTCCCTCACCGAGCTGGCCAGGACGCTGGCGGAGGACGAGTCTGTCCCCGAGACCCTGCAGAGCATCCTCGCGCTCATGCTCCGGCTGGTCCCCGGGTGCCACGCGGCGAGCATCACCCTGCTCGGCGAAGACGCCGAGCCAAGCACTATCGCGGCCACCGGTGAGGAGACCTACCAGCTGGATCACCGGCAGTATGTCCTGCAGGACGGCCCGTGCCTGGATGCCGCCCGGCACCAGCAGGTCAACCGGTGGAGCCTGGCGGAAGCGAAGCAGCGGTGGCCGGACTTCACCAGCCTGGCGCAGGAGACGGGCCTGCGGAGCTACCTCTCCGCCGGCCTCGGCTGGGCGGGGCGTCCGCTGGGTGCCCTGAATCTCTGCAGCCGCGACGCCGACGGCTTCAGCCGTGTCGACGAGCGCCTGCTGTCCCTGTTCACCGCACCCGCCGCGGCCGCCATCGTCGCAGCGAGCCGCTACTCCGAGGCCCGTGCCCTGGCCGCTCAGCTTGAGCAGGCGCTGCGCTCGCGGGCCGTCATCGACCAGGCGATCGGCATCATCATGGCCGAGTCGCGGTGCGACGCCCGTACTGCCTTCGCGACGCTGGGCCGGGCATCGAACAACCGCAACATGAAGCTACGCGACCTCGCGACGGAGATCGTCGCGCGGGTCGGCGGGCGGCCAGTATCCCGTCCCGCGAAATGAATCCCGGCCCCGGGCGCAGGCCTCCCGGCGAGTGCGGCAGCAAGAAAAGCAGGAAGGCCGCGTTAGCGCCGCCCGAAGCCGGGTAGTGCGCGATGGCTGAGAGAGGCGAACGCCATGGAAGACTCAACGAGGGCCCGGCCTGTCGCGGGCAGTTCTGCCGCAGAACTCGTCAGGGAACTGTCTGAACAGGTCACCCGGCTGGTCCGGGACGAGCTGCGGCTAGCGCAGCTCGAAATGGCCCGCAAGGGCAAGCGGGCTGGCCTCGGCATCGGGGTGTTCAGCGGCGCGGGCCTGCTCGCGCTGTCCGCATTTGGCTGCCTGCTGGCCGCCGCGATCATCGGGCTGGCCACCGCCGTGGCCGCGTGGCTAGCGGCCCTGATCGTCGGAGCGGGCATGCTCGCCGCCGCGGCAGCCGCCGCGCTCATTGCCAACGGACAGCTGCGAAAGGCCGCGCCGCCCGTCCCTGAGCAGGCCGTCGACGGCGTCAAGGCCGACGTAGCGGAAATAAGGGAGAGTGCACAGCGATGACAGCACACAAGCCCACGTCAGCCGGCCTCACCCCGGCCGATGCGCCGCCGGACGACATCGAGGCACTGGCTGAGGAGATCGAGCAAACCAGGGAGAGCCTCGGGGAGACTGTCGAAGCGCTCGCCGCCAAGGCCGACATCAAGGCCCGCGTACAGGACAAGGTGACCGATGTCAGGCAGACGGTCCTGGCCAGCGCCGGACAGGTCAGGCAGCAGATGACAGGCCGGGCGGCGCAGGCCGGCAGCGCGGCCTGGGCCGCCGCTCCTGAGCCGGTTCGCCGGGCCGCGAAGCGAGCCGCCGGCACCGCCAGGCAGCGCGGGACGGGTCTCGCCGTGACCGCGGGCGCGGTCATCCTGGCCGGGTGGCTGATCGCGCGCGGGCGTCGGCGATGACCAGCACGCGAAGGCGCCCAGCGCGATGGCGACCAGCGCGCATCGGCCGGCCAGCGCGCATCGGCCGGCCAGCAGGCAGCGGAGGCGGTCAGACCAAGGGTGAGCCCGGCACGAGACATGACAGGGGCCAGGCTGCCACCGCCCTGCGGGGCGACGTGTCACGAGCGGCTGTCCAGCCTGGCGGCGGTCAATCCTGGCTCGCGGCTGGCCGGCGCTCCGTGCGGGAGTTCCGGGACGACGCGCTGACCGACCGGGCCGCGACGCTCACCTACTACGGGGTGCTCGCGATCTTCCCTGGCCTGCTGTTCCTGGTGTCCTTGCTCGGCTTGATGGGTAAGCGGGCCACCCAGCCGCTGATCAACAACCTGGCGGCGGCGGTGCCCGGCGCGGTCCGGCCGACCATTCTCTCCGCCATCACCCCCCTGCAGCACGCCCACGCCGCCGCGGGCGTGCTCGCCATTGCCGGGATGGCGGCTGCGCTCTGGTCGGCGTCGAGCTACACCGCCGCATTCATGCGGGCGTCCAACGCCATCTACGATGTCCCTGAGGGCCGGCCGATATGGAAGACCCTGCCCATCCGCATCGGCGTCACGCTCGTGCTGATGGTGCTGCTCATCGCATCCGTCCTGATCGTGGTCGTCACCGGCGGGATCGCCGGGCACGTGGGGCAGGTACTGGGCGCGAGCTCGGCGGCGGTCACCGTCTGGGACATCGCCAAATGGCCGGTGCTCATTATCCTGATCAGCCTGATGCTCGCCGTTCTCTACTGGGCCAGCCCGAACGCGAAGCACGGCCTGCGGTGGTTCAGCCCGGGCGGCATAGTGGCGGTTATCGTCTGGCTCACCGCCTCGGGACTCTTCAGCTTCTACGTCGCGAACTTCGGGCATTACAACAAGATCTACGGCAGCATCGCCGCGGTGATCATCTTCCTCGTGTGGATGTGGATCTCCAACATCGCCGTGCTGTTCGGTGCCGAGCTCAATGCCGAACTCGAACGAGGGCGAGCCATCGCCGCAGGCACCCCGGCGGACCGGGAACCGTTCGTCGAGCTGCGGGACTCCAGGAGGCTGCGCGCGCGGCAGCGGCGCAAGGCCCGGGCGTAACGTCACCCGGCGCAAGGCCCGGCATCAGCACCCGGCGCAAGGGGCCGACCGCGCGCGGCGCGGCGTATGCCGGTGTCAGCCTGGCCCGCCGCCGGCACCGGCGATCAGGCGGTCGGCCGCGCGGGCCGCGATAGCCATGATCGTCAGTGCCGGGTTGGTGCTGCCCTGGGTGGGCAGCACGCTGCCGTCGGCGCCTGCCTGCCGGCATCGTGCTTTCCACCTCTTCCCATGAGCTGTGGGCCCGCTGCCCGGGCAAGTCGCTTTCCCCGCGCTGCCCGGGCCAGCGGCGGTAACGCTGCTTGCCGGCCGGCGGGCCCTGACTGCGCCAGCCAGCAAGCAGCTGCCGATCGGCATCCGCGATTGCGGGTGCCAGGCCCATCCGCCAGCCGAGCTGCCCTGGCCTTCCATGCGGCAGCGGCTAGCGCCCGGCTACCAGCGATACCAGCGCCGACGCGGGCGCGCTGCCGACTCGGTGGCGCGGAAGAGGAAGCCCACCAGCCAGATCGCGAGCACAACCAGCGCCAGCCACCACAGCAGGTGAACCGCGAATCCGAGGCCAGCAAGGACGACGGCAAGAAGAAGAACGAGCAGGATGACCATCATGACGAGATCCTTCCGTTGGACGCCGCCCCTCCTGTGACCCGATAACGGCAACCTAAACAGCCGGCGGGCCGGTGCCTGTGCGAAGGCGCAGGCCACCGCCGCAGCGCCCGGGTGCGTTACCCTCGGCCGGTGCACCGCGCTTCGGACTGCGACGTCACGGCCGCCTTCGATAAGGGCCGCCCGGACGCCCTCTCTGCGGTCTACGAGCGGTACGCCGCGCTCATCTACACGGTGGCGCTGCGCTCGCTTGGCGACTGGCCGGATGCCGAGGACCTCACCCAGCAGGTCTTCGTGGCCGCCTGGCGTAAATGGGACACCTTCGACCCGGACCGGGGCAGCCTGCCCGCCTGGCTGGTCGCCATCGCCCGCAACAAGGTTGCCGACCTGCTCCGCGTCCGGCAGCGCGAATCGGGCGCGCTGCGCGAGGCGGCCGGCCGTCAGCCGCCGCGCACGGCGCTGGCGCACCCCGCTGACCAGGTCGTCGACCGCATCGTCCTGGCTGACGAGCTGGGCAGGCTCGGCGACCCGCAGCGGGCCATCATGCTGCTCGCGTTCTACACCGACCTCACCCACGAGCAGATCGCCGGGCTGCTGCGGCTACCGCTCGGCACGGTGAAGAGTCACATCCGCCGCAGCCTGCTGCGCCTGCGGACCAGGCTGGCGGCCGACGCACGCTGAGATCGTCCGGGCGGCCGGCTGCATCCATGCGCACGTTTTCCGCCGTATGTAAGCAAAAGGGGCCGTGCACCCGTGCGGCCAGGAAGGGAGACCAGATGCGAGCGCTCCTGCGGATAGCAGCCATCACGACAGCAACGGGCCTGTTGCTGGCCCCGGTGGCCGGGGTGGCATCCGCCTCGGCATCGCACCCGGCGGTGACGCACGCCGCGACGGTGGGCCTGCGCGGCGGCACGACAACGCTGACCACCGTGCCTGGCCTCGCCCATACGCTGCTCGGCCACGGGATCGCGCCGTTCGCGACCGCGCCAGGCACTGAGTCGCTGCTCGGCTCGACGAGTAACCCGCAGCTTAAGTTCTCGTTCCCGGTGACCGGCGGGCGGGTGAACCCGAGCCGGCTCCGCGGCAGCATCAAGCACCGGGGCGGCATCTTGTTCGTCAACACGTCGACCGGGGCCTCGGTCAAGGTGAGCCGCTTCACCATCAACCTGACGCACAAGCGGCTGAGCGGGGTCGTCAGCTCCCTGGGCGTGCGCGTGATAGTGGCGAGTCTCAACTTCTCCCACGCCAGGATCCGGGTCAGGCTGCACCGGGTCAGGGCAAGCCGGATCGGCGCGCGGCTGACGACGGCGGCTGCGGTCGCGCTGGACAGCGCACTCGGCACATCGCTGTTCGTCGGCGGGATGAAGATCGCGACCGTGGCCACGCTGGTGCGGTTCTAGCAGCCGGACGCAGCAATCAGCGCCGGCGCCGGACAACGGGCGCGCGCCCGTGCCGGCGCCGGCGCGGCCCGGCGGCCACCCGCCCGTAGCCTCCGGGCCATACCAGGAGGGAATCGCGGCGGACCGGGAGCGGCGCCGGCCATGAGCGGTCACCAAGGGAGAGAAAATCCGTTCGGGACTGTAACGGCGGCGCCCGCGGGAGGACTGAAGTTCGGCACATCCCCGAACTCCAGCGCGAGGAGCATGCATGAGAGCCCTGAACCGGCTTGGTTCCGCAGTAGCAGCGGTGGCGCTCGCCGGCGGCGAGGGCATCGCCGCTGCCTGAGCGCGCGATGACCCGATGCGGTGCCCCGGCGAGCCGGGGCGCCGCATCGGCGCGCGCTGCAGACCTCGGCGCCGCATCGGCGCACACTGCTAACTAACCGGGAGATGCCAGATGGACGGGATCACTGACGAGGAGTGGCGGCGCAGGCTGACGCCCGAGCAGTACCGGGTGCTGCGCCGCGCCGGGACCGAGCGCCCGTTTACTGGCGCCTACGTCAACTGCCACGACGACGGGACCTACCGCTGCGCGGCCTGCGCCGCCCCGCTGTTCTCGTCCGGCGCGAAGTTTGACTCGGGCACCGGCTGGCCCAGCTTCACCGAGCCCGCGATGGCAGCGGCAGTCACGCTGCACAAGGACCGGAGCTTCCTGAGCATCCGCACCGAGGTCCGCTGCCGGCAGTGCGGGTCGCACCTCGGCCACGTGTTCCGTGACGGCCCGCGGCCCGCTGGCCAGCGGTGGTGCATCAACTCGTGCGCGCTGGTGCTGGAGCCGACTGCCTCGCCTGCCCCGCCTGCGCAGCGAAGGCCGTAAGCTGCCGGCCGTGGATGACGACATGGAGCTGCTCCAGCGACTGCGGGCGAGCGACGAGCAGGCCTTCGTCATCCTGGTCCGGCGTTACCACGATCCCATGCTCCGGCTGGCGTGCGGCTTCGTGCCCAGCCGCGCGGTGGCCGAGGAGGTCGTCCAGGACACCTGGATGGGAGTGCTCCGTGGCATCAGCGGTTTCGAGGGACGCTCATCGCTGCGCACCTGGCTGTTCCGGATCCTGGTGAACCGGGCCAGGACCGCGGGCGAGCGGGAACGGCGCAGCGTCGCGATCGGCGACGCCGGGCCCGCCGTGGACCAGTCCCGTTTCGACGACGCAGGCAGCTGGGCCGCCCCGCCGGAGCAGTGGATCGAGGACACCGACGACCGGCTGCGGGCCGGCAAGCTGGCGGGCAGGATCCGGTCGGCCATCGAGGAACTGCCGGCCCGCCAGCGGGAAGTCGTGACGCTGCGGGACGTCGAGGGGCTCAGCAGTCACGAGGTGTGCCACGTCCTGGAGATCACCGACGGCAACCAGCGGGTGCTGCTGCACCGGGGCAGGAGCCGGGTCCGCCAGGTTCTCGAGACAGAGTTCGGGAGGGCCTGACGATGCGCACGGGTCTGCGGCTGCGACGGCGCAACATCGTCTGCCGGCAAGCCGTCGAACTTGTCACCGACTACCTTGAGTCGGCGCTGCCCGCGGCCGGGCGGCGGCGGTTCGAGCGGCATCTGGCCGGCTGCCCGCACTGCACCGAGTACCTGGCCCAGATGCGGGCCACCATCGAGCTGGCCGGCCACATCACCCCGGACGACCTGACCCCGCAAATGCAAGACGAGTTCATCGCGCTCTACCGGCAGTGGCAGGCCGAGTCCGGCAGCGACTAGCGGCGGCAGGCGCCCGGCAGCGATCAGCCACCCCGGCGGAAAGGTCGCGCTGCCCGCCTGGCCCGGTATCAAACCGCCGGGATGGGCAGGCTAGCCGCCGCTGGCCTCGCTGACCTGGACCCCGCCAAGCTGGACGTCGAAGATGAAATGCGGCGCAGGCGCGTTGTCGCAGTAGGCCTGTGTCTGCGCCAGCGTGCCGATGCCCGCGAAGGTGGTCTGGTCGGGGATGACCGGGTGCCTGCCGGTGCCGTTGTCTGCCACCTGCCACCATGCGCCCATGCCGACCTGGGTGGGGTCGCTGGATTCCGTGATCGGCCCGCCGATCCAGGCGCGATTGCCGGTCACGGTCAGGCAGGTGACCGGGCCGCTGAAGGTGGTCTCCTGGCCGGCCTGGAAGTAGTGGTAGCTCCAGTGACCGCGGACCGTGCCGTCGGCGCGCTTGGTCGCCAGGTAGGCCAGCGGGTCCTGCTGCACGGTGACGCCGAAGACGCTGGGTCCGAGCAGCACGTACGTGCGGCCCTCGACCTGCCCGGTGACAGCGCTGCCGCCAAGGTGGCCCGGCGCCGCGGCCTGGGCGCTGGCCGACGCGGTCAGCGCGCCTCCTGTCATGATCGCAGCGGCGGCGATCGCCGCCGTCATCCGTCTCAGCCTCGGCATCTGCGCGCTCCTGTCGTTCGACATCTCTTCGCCGG
>DATGVY010000004.1:0-2194 GCA_035299845.1 Streptosporangiaceae bacterium | reverse complement strand
CGCGATCCTCAACGACACGGGCACGTTCAAGGCACCCTGGATCCCCTGACCCCCATCCGTGCGGGCGTGCTGCCGCGCCTGCACCGCTTCAAAGACATGGGGATGGGTCGCCGCGGCCTTCGCTGACGACGGCATGGTCACCCACGAGTCCATCCGTGTCACCTGGCACGGCCCTTGACGAACTCCCCGGATACCGGGGAGGGCGCTTCGATGTGCTGCGATCGGCGAGCGTCACAACCCTCCGTTCGTGCCGAGCGCTGACCCGGCCAGCTGCAAACGCAAGGAGATTGGTATGTCTGACCTGCCCGAGACCGCGGACGTGGTCATCGTCGGGGGTGGCTCCGCCGGCGCTGTCCTGGCGGCCCGCCTGAGCCAGGACCCCCCGCGGACGGTCCTGCTGCTGGAAGCGGGTCCCGCCTACGCGCCGGACGCGTTCCCGCCCGCGCTGCTTGACGCGCGCATCCTCGACGACCCGCGGCACGACTGGGGGTATACCGCCCGGGCCACCGACCAGGCGCCGAACATCCGGGCCTCGCGGGGCAAGGTGCTCGGTGGCAGTTCGGCGGTGAACGCGGGGGTCGCGATCCGGCCGCGGCCCGCTGACTTCGCCAAGTGGGGCGCGCACGGCGCCGACGGCTGGTCCTTCGCTGACGTGCTGCCGACGTTCAAGCTGATGGAGAACAACCCAGGCGGGGAGGACGCCTACCACGGCCGGACCGGGCCGCTCCCGGTCCGGCAGCTCACCGACGAGGAACTGACGCCATCGCAGGCGGGGTTCATCGGCGCGGCCGTCGCGCACGGGTTCAAGCGGGTGCGCGACTTCAACGGCGCCGACCAGGACGGCGTAAGCGGCCACTCGGTCAACGTGGTCAACGGCATCAGGGAGAACGCGGCGATAGTGTTCCTGACCGCCGAGGTCCGCCGCCGGCCCAACCTGACAATCCGCGGTGACGTCACCATCGACCGCGTGCTGTTCGACGGAACGGCCGCCGCCGGGGTGGTGGCCGCGGACGGCACGGTGTACCGGGCCGGGGAGGTGATCTTGTCAGCCGGCAGCTACGGCAGCCCAGCCATCCTGCTGCGCTCCGGCGTCGGCCCGGCCGATCAGCTGACCGCCCTGGGCATCGGCGTCGTCGCCGACCTGCCGGTCGGCCGGCGGCTGCTGGACCACCCGTACTTTCACACCGCCCACGCGCTGGCTCCCGGGCACCTGGAGATGACCCCAGCGGTCGGCGCGATCCTGTGGGCGGCCTCCAGCGAGGCCGCGCCCGGCGAGCTGGACCTGAACATCACGGCAACCCACCTGATTCCCCCCTCTTACAGTCCCACTGGCGGAGTGATCGCGCTGTCCACCTCGGTGGTCCTGCCCGAGTCCACCGGGACGCTGAAGCTGGCCAGCCGCGACCCCGGCGTCGCCCCGCTGATCGACTGCAACTTCCTTGCCACCGGCCGTGACGCCCGCCGGATGCTGGAAGGCGTCAAGCTCGCCCGCGACTTCGCCCGCAGCCCGGACCTCGCCTCCCTCATCGTCGGCGAGCTGACCCCCGGCGACGCGGTCGCCGACGACAGCGACCTGGCCGCGTTCATCGCCGGCAACGTGTCCACCTACTACCACCCCAGCTCCACCGCCCCCATGGGCGGACCGGCCGACCCGCAGGCCGTCGTGGACCCGGTCGGCGCCGTCATGGGGACCAGCGGACTGCGGGTCGTCGATGCCTCGATCATCCCCGACACCCCGTCCACGGTCCTCAACCTCACCGTCATGATGCTGGCCGAACGCATCTACCAGCGCGTCTACCAGGCCTAAGGCGACTATGACCGACACCGGAACCGCAGCCGCCACCGCCCAGCGATCACGCTGGCGGCGCAATCCCGCCGGAACCTGGCCGGGCGACGCGGACATTTTCATCTACTTCAACAACGACCAGGGCGGTGCCGCGGTGCACGACGCGGCGGCTTTCGCGGCGATCGCCCGGCGGGCGGTGACCCGGCTGGCTATGCCTGGTCGATGAAGACGCGGCGGGTCTCGGCGATCCGGCTCGGGTGCCGCACATACAGGTAAGCCATGTAGATGATCCCAAGGACCATCCATGCCCCGACAGCCGGGCCGGCGTAGGACAGCGGCGCCGGCAGCGGGGTGATGAAGGAGAACACGGGGATACCCGCGCCGGCGAAGAAGGCCGGCACGAACGCG
>DATGVY010000003.1:0-3048 GCA_035299845.1 Streptosporangiaceae bacterium | reverse complement strand
CGTTTTCCTTGTCGATCACGAGTAGCCGCAACCGGCTTCGCGGCGCGTACACGCCGCGCACGTGGCGGTGCGGAAGGAACGGTGGGGTAGGCCGCCGGACCGGCCGGAGATCGAAGACCTCGGTGAGGCGCTGCAGGGTTTCATCGGTCGAGCCGTCGTTGATAACCACCACCTCAAGCCGCGGGTAATCGAGGGCCAGCAGGGAACGCACGCTGTCTGCGATACCCGACGCCTCGTTGTAGGCGGGGACCAGGACGGCGATCGGGGGTGCGAGCGGAGACCGGAGGGTGCGCCGCACCGCGCTAGAGTTCGACCGGGCCGCGTACCTGTGCAACTCGACGGCCGCGAGCACCAGCAGCATCGCATTGACGGCGATGAAGGCCACGAAGAAGCCGCAGACGAACCAGGTATAGACGATCACGGGTCCAGCGCCGCTCCGGCCAGCGCGGCGGCTTCCTGGTGGCCCGACATGGCCGCGCGGCGCAGCGCGGCGGATCCGGGACCGCCCAGGTGCGCCAGTGCCCCCGCCGCAGCGGCCTGCAGCGACCAGTCCGGCGCCACCAGCAGCCGTTCCAGCACAGCCAGGTTTGACGGATCGCCGATGGCGCCGAGTGCACCGGCGGCCGCCGCCCGCGCCCCGGGAGAACGGTCGCTGTCCCCAGCCAGCCGGACCAGCGCGGCCAGGGCACTGAACTCGCCAATCCGGCCCAGGCCACGGGCAGAAATGGCCGCGAGGTCGTCGGTGTCCTCCAGGCAGGCCTGAATCTGTCCGGCCAGTTGGGTCAGCCGGAGCTCGGCGGCAATGGTGACGGCGATCCGCTTGATGCTGGCCTGCGCGCCGGGGACGAGCAGCGGTGCGAGTGCCTCGGGCCACCGCTCCGCCAGCGCAAGCACGACGCTGGCGGCGGCTCCTGGCGCGGCGAGCGCGTCTTGCCGCGCCACGGCGACGATGGCGGAAACTGCGTCCTCGCCGCCGGTCACTGCCAGAGTGCAGGCACATGTGGTGCGCACCAGCACGTCGCGGTCGGCCAGGGCAGCCGCGACCACGGGCACCGCCAGCGGGGTGGCCAGGGCAGCCAGCGTCTCGGCTGCCCTGCGCCGCGTCACCGCGCGGCGGCCCTTGAGGCCGATCACGGCGTCCTGCATGAAGCCGAGCTGGAGCAGCAGGTCCACCAGCCGGTCACGCTCGTCGCCCCGCAGGTCCGCGAGCGCCTCCTGGGCGACCGCCAGGAACAGCGCCCGCTCGCCCCGCCCGGCCATAGCCGGCGCGCCTCCCGAACCGGCCAGGTACGTCCCGAGCGACGCCTCCGCGGCCGGGCGGAACCGGCGCACGCGCCTGCTGCGCTGGAGGGCTGCCGCCCGGATGACGATCAGTAGGAGCACCAGCAGGACAACCAAGCCTGTGAGGCCGGTAACGACGTCAGTGAGGGCTTGGAGCATGCCCAGCTCGCATCAGGACGCGCTGGACCCGGGCGGACAGTTCGCGCGGGCTGAACGGCTTGGGCATGTATTCCTCCACCCCGAGGCTCAGCCCGCTGAGCACGTCATCTTCGCTCGTCCGCTCGGTCAGCATCACGATCGGGATAACTTGGGTCTGCGGATCTTCTCGCAACGCGCGCACGACCTCGAAGCCGTCATACTTCGGCATCACTTTGTCCAGGACGATCAGATCAGGTCGCTCACTCCGGGCCAGCTTCAGTGCCTCTTCACCGTCGGCCGCCTCGATAACCTGGTAGCCGTCGGCGGCCAGACGGCCGGCCACTAGGCGCCGTACCGTAGATGAGTCCTCCGCGATCAAGATCTTCACAAGTTCCTCCCAGTCGCGAGCAATGCACCCTGCGTTCGCCGGACCGGGCCAGTCGCCCGCCGCACCGGCCCCGCGCCGCCTTGAACTGGCTGGGAATAGCGTGCGAGGGCACAGGCTGGTACTCGCTCATCAGGCTCTGCTGCCGAAGGAGGCTGGGAGGAGATCACCGTCACGCTCCTTGCCGGACGCGGCGATCGTCGCCGCGCCGGTTGCGGGTCATAGCACCAGATCGTTATCCCAATGACGGCCGCGATGGCAACGCTCACCGCAGCCGCGCGGCCTGCTGCACCCCCGCAGAGTCTGCCCGCCGTGTCGTGTCCTGTCCCCGTTGCCGCTGGACGAGACCCTACCCATCCAGAACGTAATGTATTCATGTGATTGCCATCCGTAACCAAGGGTCGGGTCCGCCGGTCACGGACCCAGGCACCCTGCGAGGTGGTGCCGGGCGGTTCGTCGCGCCCCCGCCCGGCCCGTGACCGGTGCGATGTCAGGGGTACCGCCGTTCAGGCTTCGTTAGGGACCTGCTCGGCCAGGAAGTCTTCCCAGGTCCGGTGGCCTACTGCTCGTTCGGGAGCCAGATTCGCGCCGGCCCGAAGCGCGCGGGCCGCCTTTCCGGGCAGCCGGACTGGCACCATCATCCGGTGCTTGCCGCGAGCCCGCAGGTATCCGCGGAGCAGATCGGCCATGCCGTAGACGCGCGGCCCGGCCATGTCGGGTACCAGGCCGGCCGGCTTGCCGAGGGCGAGCTCTACCAGCCGGCCGGCCACCTCGCCGGCGTCGACCGGCTGGAACCGGATTCCGGCCGGGACTGGTATCACCGGCAGCCTGACCATCTGCCGTGCTGTCGTCAGGCACAGGTCATGGAACTGGGTGGCGCGCAGCGTCGTCCACGGCACGCCGGAATCGGCCACCACCCGCTCTGCGGCCAGCTTGGCCGCGAAGTAGCCGAACATGGCGCGGTCGACGCCGCTGACGACCGGAATCCGGTCGGCGCCGACGACCGAGATATACACCAGGTGCGGCGTCCCGTCCCGGGCTGCTGCCTGTACCAGGTTCCTGGCCTTTTCTTCATCGCCCTTGGCGCTGCCCGCGCAGTGCACGATGATCTCGGCCCCCTCAACCGCAGCGCCGACCCCCTCGCCCGTGGCCAGGTCGCCGGTCACGTACTCGATACCATGCGCCGCCTCGTGGGTGCGTCGGCTGAGCACCCGTACCTTGCCGTCGGCGTCCCGCAGGCGCGG
>DATGVY010000002.1:0-7624 GCA_035299845.1 Streptosporangiaceae bacterium | reverse complement strand
GGGACGTGTGCTTCATACTGCGTTCCTTTCAAAAGGTTGTGCGGTTTGGGATTTGGCGGCGCGTTCGCGGCAGGCTTGTTCGGTTTGGGGCGGGAAGGGGATGGCCCAGCGGCCGACAGGGCCGCGGCGGGCGGGCAGTTGCCCGGTGTTGATCCAGGTGTGCACGGTGGTGCGGGATACGCCGATGCGGTCGGCTACTTGCCGCGGGGTGAGCTCGCCGTCGGGGAGCAGGGTGGCGGAGGGGATGTGGTGGTAGTGGCGGAGGTTGGCGGCTGAGACGGGGGTGAAGGGCTGTCCGGTTCCGGTGGTGTGGCCTGCCTGGTTCAAGGTTGCGGCCAGGGTGATGTTGTCGCAGGTGGGACCGATTTTGCGGGCGAGTTCGAGGGCGGCGGGGTCGGTGGTGCGCTGCTGGATGGGCTGGGGGCGGGTGACGGGGATTTGCTGGCTGGCGCCGGATTTCCAGCGCAGGCCGGCGAGCAGCTGGGTGTGGTCGGTGGGTGAGGGGGTGAGGGTGACGTCGGCGAGCAGGGTTCGCAGCAGGCGCTTGCGGTCTTTGCTGCTGGTGGTGGGCGCTGACCAGAGGGCGGGCAGGTCGGCGATGGTGGCTGCGAGCTGTTCGGGGGCGGGCAGGTCGGGGCGGGCGTGTGCCTGGGCGGCGAGCGCTGCCTCGGCCTGGGCGGCGTCGGCGAGGGCGGTTTCCCACCGGGTTTCCAGGGTGCGGGCGACGAGCCGGTTTTCTGGTTCGCAGGCCAGGAAGGCGCGCTCGGCGCGGCTGGCGGCGTAGCGGGCGCGTTCGGCGGCCAGCTCAGCGGCTCGCAGTGACCGGCGGTGGCGGGCGGTTACCTCGCCGGCGGCGGCGAGCGCGAGTGCGACCTGGCCGGGGGCGACTGCGGCCAGCAGCGCGTCAGCGACGGCGGCGTCGATGGTGTCGGCCCGCACGGAGGTGCACTGGGGGGTGACGGCGTGGCGGCGGCAGGACTCGGAGCACTGGTAGCGGGGGTGCCCGCCCTGGTGGCGGACTTGCATGGCCTGGCCGCAGCCGCCGCAGTACACGATGCCCTGGCACAAGGCGGTGCCCTCGCGGGGCGGGCGGGCGCCGGTGCTGGTGCGGTTGGCGGCCAGTTTCTCCTGGTTGGCCCGGTAGGTTTCCCAGGTGATGTATCCGGGGTGGTGGCCGGGGATGACCACCTCCCACTGGCCGGCGGGTACCCAGGTGACCTGGGTGCGGATCAGCCCGTCGGGGGTGACGGCCTGGCGGGTGCGGCGGCGCCCGAAGACGTACGCCCCGGCGTAGGCGGGGTTGTGCAGGATCTGGACCGCGCGGCCGTGGGTGAGCCTGCCCCAGCGCAGCTGCCCGGCCCATACCCCGCCGTAGGCGCGGCGGGGGAACCGCCGCGCGGCGAACGCGGTGGCCACTGCGTAGGCTGACCCGGTCGCGGTGAACGCGGCGAACACGTCGCTGATCGCGGCGGCGACCTCCTCATCAGGGTCGATGACGGTGTTGCCGTCGTCGTCATAGACCAGCCCGGCCGGCAGCGGGCCGTGCAGCTCGCCGCGGCGGGCCGCCGCCCACCTGGCCTCGTTCATCCGGCTGGACAGCCAGTGCAGCCCGGCCTCGCTCATCTGGCTCTTGAGCCCCAGTTATCTGACCTTGATCAACTTCTGCGGGGTCGAGTTCCAGGTCACGACGTTGATGACGCGTCTTTAACGTGGTGTCGTCGAAGACGGGGCCGGGCAGGTCAGTCGCCGGGTCCGGCATGCCCGGGGCGCCGGCGCAGCGCGAGCAGTTCGCCGTGGGCCGCTGCGAGCTGAGCCCTGGCTTCGGCGAGCTCGCGGCGCAGTTCGGTCATCCTGGCGGTGAGGGTGGCGACGACGCTGGGGGCGGCACTATCGCCCGGGTCGTGACGGGGTTCGCGGCTGGCGGGGGCGGCCTGCTGGCCGCGGAGCTGTTCGATGCGGGCTCGCAGCCCGGCGTGGCGGTAGAGGAAGTCTGCCGATACGCCTCCGGCGGCGGCGACCGCGCGGAAGGTTATGGGCTGGCCCGTCTTGATGAGCGCGTGTATCCCGGTCTCGGCTCGGGCGACAGCGGCCTGGCGCTTGGCCGCGGCCGCCTGCCGGAGCGTGGCGACCCTGTCCTGCTCAGCCGGCATCTCCGTGGCCCTCCGGCTTCTTGCTGATTGTCACGGGCACCGGCTGGCCGGGCCGGGCGGCCACCCCGGCGCCGCGCACCGCGCCGGGACACTGCCCGGCTTCCAAGGCGGCGGCGATCGCGCGCAGCGACGCCAGTTCTCTGGTTCGCTCGGCGAGCCAGACGTGTCCGGGTCCCATCTCAGTCCCGGTGCGCTGGCGGTGCTGGGCCTGGCGGGCCTGGATGAGTTCCTCGGTGCCGGCGAGCTGGGCGCGCAGCTCGCCGGGGTGGCGGGCGTCGGTGGCGAAATGATCGCAGGTCAGGCAGGCGTTGCCGCGGTCGCAGCGTTTGGGCGGCGGCAGCAGGCATACCCCGTTGGGCAGGATCCGGTCGGTGTGCTGGTGCAGCTGCACCAGCTCGTAGACGTCGGCCGGGTCCATCTCCAGCGGCCGGGCGTCGCGGCCGATCTTGGCGAACCGCAGGAACTCGGCCTCGTGGGTCTCGGCCAGGGTCTTGGCGTAATGCATGGTCATTTCCGGTGAGACATGACCCATATACCGCTGCACGACATGGATCGGCACGCCGGAGTTGAGCAGGTCGGTGGCCTTAGTGTGACGCATCCGGTGGGTGCGCTGGAAGTCGACCGGCGCGCCGGCGGCGTCGGTGACCTGCAGCGCGGCGGCCAGCTGGGTGAGCAGCCCGTTCAGGGTGTTAGCGCGGTAGTGGCGCTGGCCGGCGGTGTTGGCCTGCCAGGCCAGGAACAAGTACGGCGGGTCGGGCGCCGCGGGATCGCGGGCCCGCACCAGGGCGCGGGCGAACTCCTGCTGTTCTTTCACGATGGCTGCCACGTCGGCGCCAGCCAGGATGGCCTGCGGCGCACCGGCGATCTTGGTCTGCTGGTAGCGCAGCCGGGCCACAGGGCCGCCGCCCGCTTCCGCATTGCTGGCGGCCAGCCCGGGAACCGCTGAAAGCGGGGCGAAGTCCATCATCAGGATCTCGTTGATCCGCCGGCCGGTGGCAATCGCGAGCAGGAACGCCCGCATGGCCTGCTCGTCACCCAGCCCGTGGACCTGGCGCGGCGTCCCGTTCACGACGACGGTCTTGGCCTGGTCGCGGGACAACCCCAGGATGTCGGCGTGGGCAAGGATGCGGGACATAGCCGCCGGGTCGATGTAGTTCCCCTCGGGCTGGCCCCGGTAGCTGCCGGAACCGGCGATCTCACCGGGCCGCCACCAGCGGGCGTGGGCGTCGGACAGGCCGGCCCACCGCGGCTCGGCCAGCTCCCTGGCGGCGTCGGCGCGCCGGTCGGCCATGAAGGCGTAAAACCCGGCCACCGTGGTCTGCACCAGGCCGACGGTGGACGGGGCGAGCGGGCGGCCGGCGCGGGTGGTCTGCTGGCGCAGGTAGGCCAGCAGCCGCATCGCCACCGGGCGCAGCCCGGTTCCGGTATCGGCGGCCAGGACCGGGGTGTCGAGTCCCTCGGTGGCCAGGAACCCGGCGAAGTGGCGGCCGAGGTAACTCAGGTAACCCGGCAGCGAGCTCCACGACAGCAGCCCGGTAGTCAGCCCGGACGCGAAGTACCACTGGATCGCCTCGCGCAGCCAGGCCGGGCTGACCCGGGCGAAATTCAGCCGCTGTCCCTCCAGCGGCTCGTGCCGGCGGACCGGGATCCGCCGGTCATGACGGGGATCCCACACCTGGGAGCGCCACCACGGCTCGCCAGCCTGGCAGGCGAGCATCAGCGCGTCGTGCAGCCGGGCGATGGTGGCCCGGTGGTTATGCAGGTAGCTTTCGGGCGGCAGCCTGCGATGCCGGTCGTGATAGCGGCGGCGGGCCGCCGCCATCCACTCCTCCACGCTCAGGCCGGTGAACGAGCACAGGTCCTGCCCGGCGGCCACGGCTGCGGCGACGCGCACCCACTCGGCCAGCGCCCAGGAGTTCACCCGCTCCCCGGCCACCGCCAGCGTATGCAGCCAGTACGCCACCTCCTGGCGCATCGGCGCGGGCAGCACGCCCAGATCCACCGTGGCCGGCCGCCGGGACGGGTAGGCGTAGGTGAGCCGGGCGAACGGCTCGCGGGCGAACTCCACGACCGGCGTCTGGAAGCCGGGCGGCAGGGCGGGGAGCCAGGACTGCGAGCCGGGCGGCGACGCGGAAGGCTGTCGGCTAGGCATCGGTCATCCGCCAGCCTTCGGTGAACGATCGCCATCCCGCTACTGCCCGCAGCTCGGCGTCCTCGGTCACCCAGCCATACAGGTCCATCGTGGTCTGCACGTCGGCGTGCCCGAGCCGTCGTGACACCACATGCAACGGCACCCCGGCCAGCAGCAGGGCCGAGGCGTGGGTGTGGCGCAGCCAGTGCGGCGACCATCCCTGCGGCAGGCCAGGCAGTGCCTGGCGCAGCCGGTCCGTCACCCGGTAGACGCGCTCGGGGCGCAGCGGGGCGAACCGGGGCTCGCCGTCTAGGTTGACGAAGCAGAACCACTCGTCGCTGACCTCGCGCCCGGCCTGACCGGCCCGCTCCGCCAGTTCCCACAGGTAGTCGCCGTAAAGGCGTTCCAGCTCATCGGAAACGTAGATACGCCGGCCGCGCCCGCCCTTGACCCGGCAGCCGTGCGGATGGTCTCGGGGGACGACCTCGATGAACGGCGTTCCGCCCGAGCCCGGATGCCAGTCAGCGTTGGTCAGGCACAACACCTCGCCCAGGCGCATGCCGGTCTCCGCAAGCGTGGCGAACAGCAGGCGGTTCCGCAGCGACCCCGGCCACGCGCCGGTGACCTTGTCACGGGTCGCGCATGCCGACAGGAGCGCCCCTACCTGGGCTGGGGTCAGCAGCGGGCAGACCTCGCGTCTCCTGGGGCGCACCGGCATCGGGCTGCGCCGGCTCGCGCGGGACCGGCCGTCCAGATGAGCAAGGAACGCCCGGTACCGGCTGCGCCGCGGCGGCCCGGACCACGCCCTGGCCAGCGCCGGAGCCACCCCGTGCATGTCGTGGTGGTATCGGTAGAAGCTGACCACCGCTGCCAGCCGTGTGGCCAGCGTCGCCTCCGCCGGGCGGCTTCCCGCCACGGCTGCCGGATCGAGTAGCACCACCCCCGGAGGGGTGCCCTCCCGCAGCCAGCTGACGAACGCGGCGAGCGCGGGCACGTCGGCCCGGGTCCAGTCGCGGCCGTCCAGCTCAAGGAAGAGCCACCACAGCTGCAGCGCCTTCGCATAAGCGCGCACCGTGTGCGGTGACGAGCCGGTGACCCGGTGGTACTCGAGGAACTCCTCCGCCGGCCCCACGTGCCGGTGGTCAGACCCCAGAACCGTCCAGGTCCGGTCCCCGCCCGGCAGCTGGACCGCTTGCACGCAGACGCTCATCCCGACCCCCCTTGCAGACACTGTCTGCGATGGGAAGATAACGCGTCGTCAACTACCGAGACCGGAGGCTCGCCGGCACGTTGCGTGACGTTGAAGACGGTGATCAGGCGGGGGCGGATAACCCCAGCAGCAGCCGGTCGTTGATGCCGGACAGGTCATAGACGCCGTCGCCGTCGATGACCAGCGTGGATGTCAGGCGGGCCAGCTCCAGCAGCCGGGCAAGGCCGGCGTTGGAGCGGGCGAGCCGGGAGACCTCCAGCCCGAACACCGCCCCCACCTCGCCCAGGCACACGCGGGCGACCAGCTGCTTGAACCCGTCCCGGTGGCTGGCGGTGCGCCCGGACAGGCCCAGGCCGGCGTCGATCACCTCGATCGCCGTGCCCGGCCAGCCCAGCCGGGCGGCCTGCGCGGCCAGGTCGTACTGGCGCAGCGTGGACTCGGTGTGCTCGCGGACCTGCACCAGGGTGGACTGGCGGACGTACACGATCGCGATGCGCTCCAGGTGGGAGCGGGTCAGCTTGTGCTCGCCGCGGATCACCGCCGCTCACCTCCGTCACCGGCGCCGGCGCGGCAGCGAGCGCGGATTCGGCCATGTTGGCCAGCGCCGCGACCATCTCCGCGCGCGCGCCTGCGGCCGCCAGCACGGGCGGCAGCAGCGCGCAGGCACCAGCCATGGCCTAATCCAGCTCCCGGCGGGCCAGCAGCTCCAGGTTGATCGCCGAGATCTCCTCCAGCATCTGCCGTAGCCGGCGTGAGGTCTCTACCTGGGTGCGGACCGCCTCGGCCAGGGCGGCCGGCACGTAGACCAGCCGCCCGGCGACCTGAAGGTACACATACGGCCCGTGTGGCTCGCCACGCGTGCACCGGCATCTCTCCTTCCCGCAGCTGCGGTGCTGTTCGACCAGCGCGCCGGGCAGCAGCCCGCCTGCCTGCGGCAAGGCAGCCACCAGCGCGGCGCGGCGGGAGCGCAGCTCGGCCGTGGCCAGCCGCTCCCATCCCGTGTTCTTGTGCGTGATCATCGGACAAGATAATGCCAGAGCCAGCGCGGGACATCAACGACATCACCGCCCGTGTCGCGACCGGACAGCGTCGACCGCTGCGGCCAGGCCGATAAGAACCTCATAGGTCAGCGGCCCCTGCGCCGCCGGCTGGCTCCGGTCGGTCCAGGCAACCGGAAGCTGCACCGACCCCAGCGGGCCACCCTCACAGCTGACCACCACACCGCTGGGCAGCTTCCGCTCAAACAGCACCTGCAGCCGCCGCCCCGACAGCGGATGAAACGGATGCGTCACAGTGACGAAAGAATCCCCAGCTTCACACGAATTGAGACCACGCGCAGTTTGCGGTACCCGTCGGCCTCCCGGCCCCCGACAACACCCACGAAGTCGCGCAGCGCGTGGCACAGGAATCGCGGATCGTGTACGCCGACAACGACCCCCTTGTACTGGTGCACGCCCGCGCGCTGCTCACCGGCACCCCCCAGGGCGCGTGCGACTACGTCGACGGCGACCTGCATGACCCGGACAAGATCCTTGCCGAGGCGGCGCGGACCCTCGACTTCGCCCAGCCTGTTGCGCTCATGCTGCTGGGCATCGTGCACCACATCTCCGACACCGGCGAGGCGTACTCGATCGTCAGGCGGCTGGTGGCGGCGCTGGCACCGGGCAGCTTCCTTGCCATCAACCACTCGACCAGCGCTGTCCACGGCGCGGCCATGGAGGAGGCGGTAGCGCACTGGAACCAGGTCGGCACACCGCCCATGACCCTGCGCAGCCCACAGCAGATCGCCCGCTTTTTCGACGGGCTGGACCTGCTGGCGCCCGGGGTGGTGTCGTGTTCACGCTGGCGGCCCGACCCAAGCCTGCGGGGCGGGCCACCCGCCGAGGTGGACGAATTCTGCGGAGTCGCGTGCAAACCGTCAGCAACCACGACGCCCCCACCTGCCTGACTCGCCCGCCGTGCCACTAGCCGAGCTAGCACCGGCGAAGCCGGGAAGCTCACGTCAGCTTGAGGGTGCTGAGCTGCCTCTGGCGTGGCGTGGGTCCTAGGCTGCGACGCCAGCCCGGCGGCAGGCTAGGGCTTGCCGGTGTGCTCAACCTGCTCGGCTGGATGGTATGGCCTACCGCTTTGATC
>DATGVY010000001.1:0-4390 GCA_035299845.1 Streptosporangiaceae bacterium | reverse complement strand
TTCGAGAACTCCGGCGGGCGGGCGCTGAAGCTGGGTACCCCGATCCAGCGGTTCTGGCGCGACGCGCACGCCGGCCGGGTGCACGCGATCAACGACCCGGAGCGCGCGTTGTCGATGTTCGGCCGGGGCGAGTTCGGCCTGCGGATACAGCCCGACGGCATGCTATGACGGGAGCAGGCCGATGACTGCCCCGCCGACGGAGTTCGCCTCGACGAGCCGCTTCGTGGAGGCGCGGGGGATGCGGCTGCACTACCACGAGGCCGGCCCCGCCGACGGCAGCGAGGTCGGCCCAGCCGGAGGAAATGGCGCCGGCCCAGCCGTGGGCGCTCCGGTGGTGCTGCTGCACGGCGGCGGGCCCGGCGCGTCAGCGTGGAGCAATTTCGGACCCAACCTCCCGGTCTTCGCCGAACGCTTCCGCACGCTCATGATCGACCAGCCGGGATTCGGGAAGTCCGCGCGGCCCCCGGTGACCGGCAACTACTTTACCTTCGCCGCCGACGCACTGGCTGGCCTGCTCACTGCGCTCGGCATCGAGCGGGTGCACCTGATCGGTAATTCGCTCGGCGGCGGCACAGCGGTCCGCTTCGCGCTGCGCTACCCCGAGCGCGCGGGCCGGCTGGTGCTGATGGGGCCCGGCGGGCTGAGCCTCAACGTCTTCGCCCCAGATCCGACCGAGGGCGTCAAGAGGCTGATGGAATTCGGCGCACCGCCCGGCCCCAGCAAGGAGAAGCTCGCCGCCTTCCTGCGGACGCTGGTCCATGACCAGCGGCTGGTGACCGACGAGATGGTGGACGAGCGGTTCGCCGCCGCCAGCGACCCTGAGGCGCTGGCCGCGATGGCCTCGCTCGGCGCCTCCTTCTTCGACCCGGCCAGCGCCGAGGAAGGGCTGCTGTGGCGGGAAGCCCACCGGCTGCGCCAGGAGGTGCTGCTGATCTGGGGGCGGGAGGACCGGGTGAACCCACTCGACGGCGCGCTGGTGGCGCTCAAGCTCATCCGGCGGGCCCAGCTGCATGTGTTCGGCCGCTGCGGGCACTGGGCGCAGCTGGAGAAGTTCGACGAGTTCAACCGGCTGGCGATCAGCTTCCTGGAGGCGGATGCACGATGAGACACCAAGTGACGCCGCAGCCGCCGGGCCGAACGCCGCAAAGTGCTGGCCTGCGCGCCTCCGGCACGACGCACCCCCGGGGGCCGTTGCGGTGTCCCGGCGGCGAGGACCCGCCTCCCGCGGCGCTATTTTGCGCGCCTCCGGCACGACCATGGGAGGCCCCCCAGGGCCGGCCGCCCGCGAGGGAGGCAGATAAATGATCCGGTCGCTGGGGTACCTGCGCATCGAGTCCGCCGACATCGGGGCGTGGCGCGAGTTTGGCGTCCGGGTGCTCGGCATGGTCGAGGGCCGCGGGCCCGACGCCGACGCCCTGTACCTGCGGATGGATGACTTCCCAGCCCGGCTGGTGATCACGCCGGGGGAGCGGGAACGGCTGCTCGCCTCCGGCTGGGAGGTGCCGGGCGATCGCGACCTCGCCGCAGTGGCGCGGGCGCTTGAGGAGGCCGGCGTCGCGGTCAAGGCCGGCACCGAGGCCGAACTCGCCGACCGCCGGGTGACGCAGTTGCTGCGCTTCGACGACCCGGCCGGAAACGCCCTTGAGGTGTTCTGCGGTGCCGCGCTCGAACATCGCGTAGCCGTGAGTCCGTACGGGAATCGTTTCGTCACAGGTCTTCTTGGGCTTGGCCATGTCGTGCTGCCCATATCCGACGACGAGTCCGTGCTGCGTTTTTACACCGAGGTCCTGGGCTTCCGGCTGCGCGACTCGATGCGCATGGCGCCAGAGCTGTTCGGCCGGCCAGCCGGGCCCCCGCTCTGGATGCGGTTCCTCGGCTGCAACCCACGGCACCATTCGCTGGCGCTGGCCCCGTTTCCGGCGCCGGCCGGGATCGTGCACCTGATGACCGAGGTCGGCTCGCTGGACGACGTCGGCCGGGCGATGGACCGGTGCGCCCGGCGTGGCGCACCGGTCAGCGCCACCCTCGGCCGCCACGCCAACGACCTGATGGTGTCGTTCTACGTACGGACGCCAGGCGGGTTCGACATCGAGTACGGCACCGACGGCAGGCTCGTCGACGACGCGACCTGGGTGAGCCGGGAGACCACTGCGATCAGCCTGTGGGGGCACAGCTTCGGCCCGGCAGGCGGGCACTGAGGCCGCATGGCAGACACCGCGGCAGCGACACGATGACGGCGATGCCTGGGCTCAGGCCGGTGAGCTTCGAGCCAGAATCGGCCCGGTTCCGCCAGGTGCTCGGCCACTTCTGCACCGGTGTCACCGTCATCGCGACCCTCGATGAGGGCGGGCCGGCCGGCTTCGCCTGCCAGTCGTTCGCGGCTGTATCCCTTGACCCGCCGCTGGTGCTGTTCTGCCCGAGCCGGTTGTCGGCCACCTGGCCGCGTATCGCGGCGGCCGGGCACTTCTGCGCCAGCGTGCTGGCCGACGAGCAGCGCGAGCTGGCCAGGATCTTCGGTGCCAGCGGGGCGGGCAAGTTCGCCGGCGTGCGCTGGTCGCCGTCGCGATCCGGGGCGCCCGTCCTGGACGGCGCGCTCACCTGGGCGGGATGCACGGTCGAGACCGTGCACGAGGCCGGGGACCACTACGTGGTGCTAGGCCGCGTCACCGAGCTTGGCGAATGCCGCGCCGGGCCGCCGCTGCTCTTCTACCGCGGCCGGTTCGCCGCGACGGCCGCACGGCCGTCGGACGGCCCGCCCGAGGTCGTGGACACCCTCCTCGGCTGGCCGCGGCACACCGACTGGATGTGAGGACCGTCCCGGGCAGAAAACGGGCGTGACGGGCAGAACTGGCGTACAGCTGCCCGCGCCTGTTGCCAACCGTCCTTGCATCTGCTAATCTTTTTTGGCATGTGCAAGGAAGCCTTCGATGGCTGCAGCCGAGTTCTGAAGGCGCCGCAGGTCACGGAAGGACAGCACCTGATGCTGGATAACCGCACATCCATCGACTGTCCCGCAGCTCACCACCCGTGCTCGTCTGCGCAGCAGCAGCAGCACCAGCCGCCGGTAGCTGACCGGGCTGACCGCAGCATCCGCGCGGGTGGCCAGATCGCGGGTTGCCAGATGGAGTCCACTGGCGGCTTTCTCTCACGTTTCGGCGACGCGATCGATGACCGGGTAGCCGACATGCTCGGCGCAGCGGAATGCTCTGGTGCGCCTATGCGCCATGGCAGCCGGCGCCGCTCCGGACCTACTCGACCTCCTTGAGGATCTTCTGCAATGACTCGTTCTGCTCCCGCAGGTAATCGAGTTGCGCGCTGACGTCTCCGAGCTTGAGGTCGGTGTGCTCCTGCGCGGTGATGGCCATATCGGCCAGTCGCCGGTACTCGTCGGCCAGCTGTCGGTATTGCTCACCGCTGGCCAGCTCGATCTGTGCTCTCTTCTTGGTGGTGAGATACCGGGACCACGCGACTATCCCGACCCCAATCACGGGGAAAACGAAAAGCAAGACCAATGACTTGCCATTAGCATGCGTCATGACGAGCCCGGTTACTAGCAGAGCTAGCGCAATCAGGCCGGTCGCGCACATGATCGCCGTTTCGGTTACCGTCCTGGGCTTCATCGCACGCCCGCCTCCAGATCGCTTTCCGTGCCCAGTGACCGCGCCGCGATCATGATCGTCTTTGGCGTCAGGTGCAGCGCGAAGGGCGTCACCTCGTAGAACTTCATCGCCTTGCCGTCCTCTGAGACCTCGATGTGGGCCGAGACGAGCCCGGCCGCCTCCAGTTTCCGCAGGTGGACCTGCAGCAGGGCCCGGCTGATGCCCAGGTCGCGGGCCAGTCGGCTGACGTAGTTGCGCTCCTCCGCCAGGGCGCTCACCACCCGCAGCCGATGCGGGTTGGCGAGCGTGGCCAGCACTTGCAGCAGTTCGTCTCCGGTAAGGTTCGTGACTTCCATAGACACCCTTCTTGGCACCTGCAAAGAAAAAGTAGCAGGTTGAGGCTCAAAGCGTCAACGTGCTGTTCGCGGGACCAGTCATCAGGTCAGCGGTCGATCAGGTCAGCGGTCGATCAGGGCCGCCGCGATCCTGGCCACGTGCTCGGCTGGCTGGCCGAAGAGCTGGGCAGCACCGTGGGCCCGCTTGAGGTAGCGATGGGCGTCGTGCTCCCAGGTGATGCCGATGGCGCCATGCAACTGGATCATCTCGCCCGCCACCCGGGCCAGCACCTCCGAGCAGTAGACCTTGGCCGCGGCCGCGCGCAGTCCGAGGTCCGGGGCCTCGTCGGCGGCCGCCGAGGCCGCGGCGTAGGAGAGCGAACGTGCCGACTCGACCAGGACATGCAGGTCGGCCATCCGGTGCTGGAGCGCCTGGAAGCTGCCGATGATCCGGCC